>JAIRLY010000068.1 GCA_031259075.1 Dysgonamonadaceae bacterium
ATATAACCTATCTTTGTCCTGTAAATTTAAAATAGAATATGTCATGCCTACGATATTTGTCGCTTTCGGGCTTTATTTTCATTTCTTTACGAGAGACCATGAACCCATACATGTTCATGTGAGGAATGCAGACGGAAAAGCAAAATACGAGATAGAAGATGAAATTAAAATGATTTACAATACAGGAATAAAAAGTAAGGATTTGAAAATTGCTGAAAGCATCATAGAAGAAAACAGGGACGCTTTCATAGAGGAATGGAAAAAAGTTTTTGATAAAAATAACGGTTGAAATAGATTATGAAAATACAAAAACTGTGGTTTACAGATGAAAAAATTTTCATCCTTACCGACGATGGGCAGGAGTTTTGGCAGTCGTTACTTTGGTATCCAAGATTGAAACGGGCCACCGAAGAACAGCGAATGAAATACGAATATGATGAGATAGGCATTCGCTGGGAAGAGATAGACGAGGACATGTCGTTGGAAAGTTTTCTTTATGACAATCCGGAACCTGCAGGCATACCTCGTTTTTTCCTTTTACATCCCGAATTGAACGTATCGGCAGTCGCTCGCCGTATGGGAATGAAACAAAGTTTGATGGCGGCCTACATCAACGGAACAAAAAAACCTTCCTCCCTGCGCGAAAATGAAATTATAAATACAATCAGGCAAATAGGAAAAGAATTGGTAGCCGTGAGACTCTGATATACATTTATACAATTGGCCCGCTCCCAAAAAGAGCGGGTTTTTTATGCCATCTATACAAACTATTTTACTTTGCCCTAAAGTTATTTTACTTCCTTGCACGACAACCCAATATTACAGACCTTTGCCGGAAAAGGTTTGCAATGGGTTTATTAGACGCATTTAAGAAAAAGGCATCATCCATTATCCGCGACAACAAAGGTGAAGTTGTTGGGATAACCAAAGTCGACGCGGATATTTCTAAATACCTGGGAATATTTGATTCGAAGGTGCGCAACCGTAACTACATCACCCTTTTTTCCGAAATCGAAGAAATACAGTTTCCCGTTCGCGCCATTGCAGAAAGGGCGCTAAACGCCACGTATTACCTCAAAAAATACGATTCTGACGAAAAGATATGGAATAATCCGGCCATCAACAAATTCCTTACGCAACCCAACGAGACGGACACGTTCTACGAATTTCTGACAAAGATAATAGTTTCCCTCCTTGTAACCGGGACCGCTTATGCCTATTCGGACTCCCCGTCGCTCGTCTCAAATCGGATTGAGCGCTGGAAACGGGCGGATAACTATTATATCCTCCCCGCCGACAAAACGACCGTCAACTACCATAACAAACAAAAACTCTTTCAGGGCGCCGGCCTGCATGAAATAATCAAGGATTACACCGTTTCCACGGGCATAAGCAACATGCAGTTCGCCCCCGAAAACATACTGAGCATTCGCGACCTGAAGCTCGCTTTTGACGGTCGCACGATGGAGGGAGACAGCCGACTGGATGCTCTGAAATACCCGATAAGCAACATCATAGCTGCCTATGAGGCCCGCAACGCCATCTTTGTCAAGCGTGGTGCCTTGGGAATGATTGTCAGCCGAAAAACGGACGAATCAGGTAGCGTTCCCTTGCGCGAAAGCGAGAAAAGGCAAATCCGAGATTCATACCAGCGAACATATGGGATAACGGGAGACCGCGACGCAATAGGTATCAGCAATGTGGATATTGGTTTTGTCAGTTTCGGCGTGTCCATAAGAGAGCTGGAGCCGTTCCGCGAAACGCTGGAAGATGCCAAAGTAATAGCCGGCGCTTTCGGCGTGCCTGACGTGCTTATCCCCGGAAACAACCAGGCCACATACAACAATGTCTCAACTGCCGAAAAAGCAATCTATCAAAACGCCGTTATCCCCCTGACAAACCGGATAATCGAAGCCTTCAATTCATGGCTCGGATTAAGCCGCAAATGGGAAAAGGGCGGCATGTATCTGGAGGCCGATTTCTCCGAAATCACCTGCCTGCAGGAAGACAAGAAATTCAGCGCCGAAGTAAAGCGAATCAAATCGGAAACAGCAATCAAGCAGTACGAAAAAGGCTTCCTGACCAAAAACCAGGCACTGGTCGAAATGGGACTGGAAGAAATACCCGACGGGGATTATTACGTAACAGAAGACAAAAACAGGAATCAGGAAAATCAAATACAGAATCAAAATAATACGCAAGGGAAATGATACACAAAACAGGCTTCAAAACAAAAGCGCTTGACGTTGACAAAAAGGGGCGCGTGGTAATAGCGGTTAATGCCTTTGGAAACGTCGATTTGGACAACGATATATCGACAAAAGGATCGTTTAAAAAAACGCTGAATGAAAACTTCAGCCGCGTGAAATGGTACCTGAATCACAACCAGGGTATTCTGCTTGGTGTTCCTGTTGAAGGCGTTGAAACGGACGATTATCTTCAAATGACCGCCCAACTGAACATGAACAAGCAGTTGAGCCGCGACATATACGAAGATTACCGCCTGTATGCCGAACACGGGAAAACGCTCGAACACTCCATCGGCGTCGATGCTATTAAACGGGATGCGAAAGACGCCCGTGTGGTGCTGGAATGGAAACTCTGGGAATTTTCGACCCTGACCGGCTGGGGCGCAAATCCCAATACCCCGCTGCTTAGCATCAAATCGGAAAAAGAAGCGGGAGAAACGGTAGAATTACTTGAGAAAATGCTGAAAGGCAAATACTCCGATGAACGCCTGAAAGCAATTGAAAACAGACTTTCCATCCTCACAAAAGCATTGCAGGGAATTGAAACGGTTTCCTGCCCTTACTGCGGAAAAACATTTGACTACAATTCACAGAATGAAATATCGCTTGAATCGCAGGTAATAGATTCGGCAAGGCAATACGCATCGTGGATTGTCGAGGATCGCGTGCACGAAGAAATGAGGAATCTCAAGCCGGAAATCCAGGCACAGATAGAAAGTATTATTGCATCGAAGAAATCCATCGACGATATTCTCTCCTACGTCCGCTGCCCGTATTGTTATTCCAAAGTATCAAGAGCAAACAAGGTAACAGTTGAGCCGCCCGAAGGCACTCAACAAAAAGAAGATAAAACCGATGAACAAAGCCGGAAATCGTCCACTTTGCGAAGCATTGGATTTGTCAAAAAATAATAATTATATAAATTAAATTTTTATCAAAAATGAAAAAGAAACTTAGAATTTTGGGGCAAAATAGCCTCGCAGGTATTGAGGGTCGCCGGAATCTCCGGATAACCGCTATTGCATTCTCCATTCTGTTTGTAATGGCGGTTGCCTTTACAGTAAATATGGTAATTAATCCGGCGTCCGCTGCGGGATTACTCGTTGCTGCTCCGTTGCTTATTCCAATCATCAAAGGCGGCAATCCGGGAAATGTCGACGATCTGGATCAGGGTGCAAAAGACGCGCTCGCTACTATCCAAAAGCAAATCAACGATGCACTGGCAGCGATTGAATTAAAAGACGTCGCGCCCGAAATGGTAGAAAAAGCCATTGACAGTATCGTCTCCGACGCTATGGACGAACTAAAATCGAAGGACAAAAACGGGAATTTTGCCCAGGCTATGAAAGAGCTTTCAGCTTACGGAGAAACGATTAAGAGCCTGGCAAAAAAACTTGACCAACTGGAAAATGGCGGTGGACTTCAATTCGGCAACAAATCCTGCGTTGAGCAAATTGTTGATACGGTTTTTGAATCGGAGAAGTTTAAAGAGTTCTCCGAAGGACGCAGTAAAAGCTCCGGGAAAATTCGCTTTGAGACAAAGGATGTAACTTCATTGACGGGCAACTACACCGGCGACAAACTGATAACCACCCCAAGTGATTATATCCGTGAACATCCACAGCCCCGCAGTCTTCATTTCCGGGATATTATGCTGGTAGAACAGGGCGAACAGTCGATGCCGACCATCACTTTTACTCAAATTTATGATTTGGACCGGAATGCGGCGGTTACGTCCGAAAATGGTTCTTTGGCCGAATCCTCGTTCAAAGTAAAAGAGATCACCGAGCAGGTGAAGCGAATCGGCAGCATTGTTTTTGTGTCCAATCGAATGCTTAAATCGCTTCGTTGGCTGCGTTCGTGGTTGACTAACCGGCTTCCGGGCTGCGTTCGCCTTGCGGAAGATTTCCAAATATTGAAGGGCGATGGGCAAGGCAATAATTTCCTTGGCTTGATGCGTCAATGTCCGGATTTTAAAGACGTACTCGGAACTTTGATTACGGGCGCTGCCGGCTCAATTAAAAGTGTTACATCCTATGCCGGAGGGACTCAAACGCTTGTCGAATTTACTGATCCGATAGCAGAGCTCAACAATGGAATGAGCATTACCTTCGCGGGATTTACCGGTGCCACTGGGTATAATGCAAAATTTACGGTAAACAAATTGAATGACAGGCAAATTGTGATTGACTTTGCCTACAATTCCGCAGCCGTTGTAACCGCAGCAACCTTTACTGCCGGCGGCGAATATCTGAGTACCGTGGAAGCAGCCGATATTCCCGGCGTAATATCGGCTGCACAGGCTTATCTGACCTACGGTGAATATAAACCCTCTGCGGTTTCCATGAACCCGATAGACGTCTTTAAGGCCGAAAACCTGAAAGACACGACCGGAAAGAATTTGGAAGTCGTTAAGGTGATTAACGGTGTTAAACACATTGGCATTCTCCCAATTGTAGAAACAACAGCGATGGTGCCTGGTGAGTTTCTGATTGGCGACTTTACCAACGGCGCGTCTTTGGTGGATTTTACAGCATTGGAAATAGAAATGTCCGAAGACGTGCAAACAAAACGCACCAATCAGGTCGCCCTGATCATTCAAGAAGAAGTCATTATGCCGGTGTATAATCCGTACGGTTTCCTTAGGGGAAAATTCAGCGAAATTATACCCTTGATTAATCGGATATGAAAATAATTATCACCGGTGAAAAGAAGCACATCGAGACTCTGATCTGGGAAAACCGGATTAGGGTCTCACGTAAACTTCTGACTATTACGGAAGAATCGCAAGAAGAAAAAGAACTGCATTCTGACGGAAAAGACACCAAGGCGATCCAAGTTCCGACGGACAGCAAAAAGAGAGGAAGACCGGCTCAATGAATTTAATTGACAGTTCATATTTTATCGACGAAATCGCGCTTCCCGGATTCAAGTCCGAAAGCAAGTACCAAACATTCGATGATATTACCGTTAACGGGATGAACCTTACCCGATTTATTTCGGTGCATCAAAAGCATTTCCTTCATTTATTGTTAGGAGAAAAGTTGGCAAATGCCTTTTTGCGGGAAATTTCAGCCGAAAGTCCGAGTGAAATATGGACTGACATAAAAAATCATCTGGTCGATTCCGAATTGAAAATTAGTCCGATAGCAAATTATGTCTATTTTTTTGTAATGAGATATGGAGTTACTTACACATCTCCAAGCGGTGAAAAGAAAGGCAAATCCGATTATGCCTATAACGCTTCGCCGAGAGATAAATGTATATTTGCTTGGAATGCTATGGTTGACATGAATATTTGTTTTGCTGAATGGCTGTTATTGAATTTTGACAGGTACAGAGAGTTTACGGACTCGTACAGCATTGCGTGTATGATTAATCCCGAATTGCTTGAGTTTATAAATCCTTGTATATGATTTATCCAAATGAGATCCTTGGAAGTTTGATTTATCGGACGCGTAAGGCGTTGAACGAAAATCAAAATTACTTGAGTGGATTAAAAACATACAAGTATTATCCTTCACTCATGACAGACGGAAAAATCAATCTGTGGCATTATTCGGGCACATTTAACGAGATTTCCGAAAGGTATCTGAAAAATCAGGACTTCGATTCGTGCAAAGTGAAATTTCCGGCGATATTCAATTATCAGGCTGTGCGCGAAGATGTATCGGTTGATGGTTCACGGTCTTTTACATTCAATCTCGCCATAGTAGCGCCTGTTGATCCGGAATGGAAAACGGAAATCCGCACGGAGTTATTGTGGAAGCCTGTTTTAAGTGGAATTTACGAAGAGTTTTTGAATCAGATACGTAGATTCAGACCATTTCAGAATTTCAATAATTTTGCGCTGTCGGTTCCGCACACACTTTATCGTATTCCTACAACGGGAATTTCTGCGACAGAGAACGTGAAGGCTATATACGCGGAATACATGGATGCCTATCAAATTTTAGGGCTTCGGTTGAAAACAGGCGGCATATGCGCATCGGATTTAATTACAATAGAACGAGAGAGTAGAGAAGTAAGTGGAATAAAAATTTAAAAATTACACAAAAATGAATGGATTTATTACATCAAACTGTAATTCGACAGTTTACGCGCACACCAAAACAGGTGATTGTGCACAATTTGAGGGGAAACCGCTGGGTTTGATATTTACGGATCAGGGAGCGTCGTTTCCTGTTGACGAAAATGCGTTCAAACAAGCAATATCTGAAGGCATTTATGCTTTGCAGCGCAAACGGGTGGTGCCGTTGATGAAGGGCATCGTTGCCGTGGCTCCCAACGGAGGCGACATCAGTACTTCACAGGAAGGTTTCGGGCCAGAGACTCCGATTGGAATTAACGCCTACCGTGAAGATTATACGATTACATCCGGCGGAATCTGTCTGTACAAACAACTCGCAAAGATGAACGGCAAGACAATTCGATTCTTCAAAGTTGATCAAAATAATGTTGCGTACGGGACTTACTCCGATGGGGACGATTCACCCGTATTCCGCGGGTATTTGGCGACTTTTTATGTTACAAATCGTGCCAATTCCGGAGACACCGGCGGTGCGGTGTTGCTTTCGTTATTTTATTCGCTGAATTACGAACAGGAAAGAATCAACACGCACGCTTTGCCTGTGGCCACTGGCCTCGAAGGATTATCGGGTGTAGTTCTGCAAAAAGCAGCAGCCAACACTGCAAAAGTGATTTTGGCTTGCAGCGGCGAAGACATTACTTCTGTTTATGGTGAAGATCTGGCTGTGGCGAGTTTGTTTGTCAGCGAAGCAGGCACGAATCCGACGGCCGTTTCATACGCAAACGGAGTTTTGAGTTTTACGGCGGCGGGTAGTCCTAAATTCAAAATAGCCGATGCCGCCGTGCTACATGCCGCCGGTATTGATGGGATTGAGGGCGAAAGCGAATATGTTTCCCTGTCATGAGACTGAATATTGATACCATTTCTATTGATTTCAGTATTGAGACCGTCAGAAATGATTATCACGAGCAGGCCGATTTTGTCCGGCACATCAAAGAGACTTACGGTGGGCTCGACGATAAAAAATTGGAAAAGGGATTGAAAGAGGTGTGGAAAATAGCCCATCCGATCGAGCAGAAAGAAGAAACGGGGGCATAGCTCCCGTTCTTTGTTTTATACGGCGTCAAAAAGATGGCTACGATAACGGGATTTAAAAGGAAGTTTGACGAGTTCATTAAGTCCATGCCGGATATACTCGCAAACGAGGTCGAACGTTCGCAGGATGTAATACTGGGATTGAATGAAGACCAGATTTTGTACGGGCGAGACGCCTTCGGCAATTTGTTAAAGCCGGGCTATACCGATGACCCCTATTTTAACAAATTCAAAAATCCCGGCAAGGCTGCGGAAAGATACAAGAAGTACAAAGAAAAACTAAAACATATCCATCGGGAACGGATATACAACATAGGGGTACAACTGTTTCCGGACAAACCGGAGGATACGCCCAATTTGTTGATTAACGGCAACTGGTTTATGAATTTTCTTTTTATCAATGTGTCAGAAAGCAGTTACACGTTAGGTTCAAACGGACGGGTCGCGTCGGATATTGAAGCGAAATACGAAAAAGTGTTCGGTTTGGCGCCGGCGTCAAAAGTGTATTACTGGAATGGATTTATAAGACCGGCCATCATCAGAGGATATGAATCAATCATGAGTTAATATGGCCTGTTTGGGTTGCAAGGAAAGTGTCGTTATTAAGCGGAATACGAATATAGACAAAATGCGTACTATGGCAAAGAAAATAGCTGAAATGGAAGGCAAAACTCAAATCATTCTTGACATTGAAGACCAACTATTTATAGACTGCCTTAGTTGCTGGGAAAAGGGCGGAAAGACAGGCAAAATTGTAGAATTATTTATTGTATGAACGAAGAATTGAAGTTATACGATTCGGCCTATAATTGCCCATTGTCAGTTTATATCGACGTCGTTTGTGATGACAACCTTGAAAAGTTAATAATCTCCGGCAATCCCTCACGCGAGATGCTTGAAGCGGCAAAGGGAAAACTAACGCAAGAATTTTCCGAACTCTCCGGTGATACGGAAACGGAAATCTTTTTTGAGGAAGCACGGAACTATTTTCAAAAACGAAATACGGTTTTAGGCATAGAGCTTTCCTCTCGCCTGATAGCAGCCGGTAAATACAAAGAAGCCGTAGATTATCTAAGCAGAAACGGGATTGACAGTCCGGTTCCCGACAATGATCAACAGGCGGGGCAATTAATTAAAAGACTAAACATTAAGATCAAAAATCTGTCGGTTAAGTTGCTGGAGGCTAAAAAACGGTACGAATCTCTTCAAGGAAAGGGAGAAAAACCCACCCGCCGATACTATAACCGGCTGCTTGTAATTCTTTCTACCTGTGAAGCCATCAAGATACAACTTGACCGCAACAAGTTATTGCTTTCAGAATTTGCCGAATACATCCACCTGTTTAACGAGTATCAACAACAATTAAAATCAATGCGAAATGAGCGGAAACACTGAAATGATAGATAAACTTGTCAGCCAGCAAGCCCTGAATGACATGAAAGAATTAGATGAAAAATTGATTCATTCTTTCAATGAAATGGAGAAATTGCTCGGAAAAGTACAAGAATTAAATATTGAGTTAATGAAATCCGGCAAGACCTATACGGAGGTAACTTCTTCGATAGAAAAGCACGTAAATGTCGAAAAAGAATACGCGGATGTAAACCAGAGAATTATCAACATTGAGCAACGGAAAGAAAGCCTGACCAGAGAGGTCATTCAATCGGTAAGATCCCTTTCTAAGGCACAGGTCGATCTAAACGCGATCGGAAAGCAGGAAGAAGACGCCATGAAGCAAATTAACACACTTCTTGGAAAAACTGTCGGACACAGAAGCGATAACCTTTTACAACTCATTAAAGAACAAGATGAACTAAAAAAAACAAAAAGTGAGTTGAAGATGCTCGAAAAACAATATGAATGGGGCGCTATTTCGCAAGAGAAATACACCAGTAAGAAATTGGATCTTTTAACAGAAGAACAGAAGCACAAGCAGATTATATCGGATTTGCAGATAACGTTAAAAAACCAGATAAAAATAGACCAGTCGTTAACCGGAACCATGGAGCAAGAATCCCTTGTCCTTGGAAATCTTCGCATGGCCTGGCGAAACCTTACCGATGAGCAAAAAAACACAGCCGCAGGGCAACAACTTCTCTCCACCATTAAAGAATTAGATGATAAACTGAAACAAAATGATGCTACAATCGGCAATCATCAGCGCAAAATTGGAAACTACGAAATAGCTGCCAAAACATTAAGGGGAGAACTGAAGGAGGTAAATAATAAGCTCGCCGAAATGATTCTTAACGGCAAAAAAGGATCGGAAGCATATAACAAACTCGCTGAGAAAGCCAAAGATTTAACGAAAGCGATAGCAGAATCCGGCAAAGAGACAGGAAAAACAACGGAGTCCGTAAAAAAGAACGAGAACATATTCAGTAAATTTACGAGCAGTGTAAACAAATACTGGGCTGCCATTTTAGTTGGATATAAAAGCGTTGAAAAAATATTCTCCGGATACAAGAACCTTATGATGTCCAATATAGGAACGGGGCGCGAGTTTCAATCCACGATGGACGGCTTATCCAACGCTTTCGATTACTTTAAGACTGCAATAGCCACAATGAATTTTACAAATTTTATTGAGGGGCTAAAAGAGGCGAATAAACAGGGGAAAGAAGCATCCTTAATGCTTGCTGAACTTTTTGAGCGAAGAAATTCTTTCTCTCTCTCAAGCAAGCCTGTTCTGTATGAAATAGGACAATTAATGATAGATTTAAGAAATGCCAATTTAACAGATAAGGAAAGGATTGCGGCTGCTGATGAAATAATTAGAAAAACAAAAGAACTCAAAGATTTAGAGAGAGACATCGCCAAGCAAGAGGTAGAAGCTAATAAAAAGAATTTGATAAGCCAAACAAAAATGACTGAGGCGGAAATAGAATATTATATCGTTAATTATGAACAGAACAGGGAAAAAATTAAAAATGCACAGGAATTAATAGAATTAGAAAAAAAATTATCGGATACAGAAAGAGGAGCTTTAACTTGGGAGGCAGCGACAGCGAAAGTATTAGAACAAACGGTGAACTCATTAAAAGAAGAGGTAAGATTGAAAAAAGGTTCCGCGGAATACGACGTCGTGGCGTATGAAGCGCAAAAAAAATACCAACAGGCGGGCATTGATTATGTAGATAATTATGTTAAATCACAGGAAAAGTTATTGAATATTGAAATATCGCTAAACACAGAATTACGAATGACGGAGCGGTTAAGAAATTCCCTGATAAGTAAAGAAGAAAAGAAAGAAGAAAAAAACAAGAACAAAGACACAAAGATGGACGCGGAAATCGAAAGCCTTCCGTTCAGAAAAAGGGCAGACCTTAACGAGAGATTATATAAGAATGAAGAACTGTCGTATACAAAAAGGCGAACAGCTCTTCGGCAACATATTGATGATGAAATTGCGATTATAGAAACCAAAGCACTATCGGAAGAGAAAATCATAGAAGCCACAGCATTGGCGGAAGGGCTACAAGACGAATTGACCGCGAGTCAAAAAAAACTTATCAAGGACAAAGCTCTTTATGAGATATATAAACTTGAATTGAAATATGGTGAAGAAATTAGAAAATTGAGACAAGACGAGATCAAAGACGAATTGGAAAAAACGCAAGAAGCCGTCGCAATAAAAGAGGAGAAAATCAGTCAAGAGATGAACAATGCGTTATTGTTAGCGGATGAGACCTACGCGAAACTAATCAAAGCGAATATTAACAACGAGGAAGAGCGGGACAAAATAACCAAGGAGTACCAGAATAAAAGAATTGAAATAATCCGACAACACAATCAGCGAATCTTTGAGGAAGAAGTTAAATTGCTGGAAGAGCTTTTAAAAACGACAGAGTTAGGCGAAAATGAACAAAGAGAAATACGGACAAAAATAACTAAGTTGCGACAAAAAAATGCAAAGGAAATAGCCGATTATGAAATAGAACAAAACAACCGTTCCATATCTGAGATGAATACCGCCGAAGAAGAATTTAATCAATTCATGAGCGACAAACGCACCCAGGCGGTTATGAATATCTGGTCGCAGGCTTTGGATATGGCCAATACGTACTATGATAACGAACTGCAAAGAATGGAAGAGGTGTACAACCGTGAAAAAGAACTGGACGATGAGCGATTAAAAGAGATTCAGGACAACTTGAGCATCGGAGTGTTATCACAAGAAGAAGCCGATGCACGCAGAAAAATTATTGAAGAAGGACAGGCGGCGCGCGAAAAGAAATATGAAGAAGAACGGAAAAAGATTGAATTGAAAAAAGCCAAATGGAACAAAGCCAACCAAATCATTCAAGCAACAATAAGCACGGCAGCCGCAGTGGCGGCCGCATTGCCGAATATCGCTCTATCAATCATCATCGGGGCCTTGGGCGCCGCTCAAATATACCAAATCGCTGCACAAAAGATACCGGAATACAGAGAAGGGACCAAAGGACATCCTGGAGGACTGGCTATCGTTGGTGATGGCGGAAAATCCGAAATGGCCATATTGCCCGGCGGGAAAGTCTGGAAAACTCCGGCAGAAGCTGTAATAGCCAATTTGCCCAAAGGGACTGAAGTGTTATCTGACTTCAAACAGGCGCTTATTAATATGGCGTCAATGCCGGTAATGCCGATACTCTCGGATACCAAAAAAGTGCCCGAAATAATCACTTATGATGACACCAATTTTATGAATCTTATCCGCAGCACAAACAGCAGACTTGATGATATTAGTCTGCATTTGCGCTACATTCGAGGAAATACAAAGTTTGCGGAAGATAAATTATCAATCAGAAAAATCAGAGATTCATGGAAATAACACCTTCTCCGGCAAAGTTTGAGCTTCACACGTGGACGAACGCGGGGGCGCATAACGCGTATGATGTATCCAATTCGATCAAAGAATGGAAAGAACTGGAAATAGAAATGTCCCGCGAAGATTTGTCCGGCGTATATACAGAAATAAGTTCGCCATTCAGATTCGTAATGGGGTCATACGACATCATTGAATCGTTTTTTAATAACAACGGATTTTCAGCGAAGGCACAGATGTATATTTATCTACGAAAAAATGACTGGACCTACGAAGATCCCGTTAAGTTTGATCTCGACTTCACAACCTACCACAAACAGGACGACGAAATAACTGTCAATGCACGCAAGGGGTCTCTTTATGATTTTCTCAAATCGAAAGGAAAAATCAAAGTAGATATACCGGTTAGTGATATACAGGAAACGAAAAATTTCCGGTTTGACAGGATTCCGCTGCAAAATGAAGTTGAATTCAGTGTGTTTAATGAGTACAAAGATTTTGAAGTTGCATATTCCGACTTCGGGAGACTATCAATAGGAATAACGGAGACCAATACAGATGTGTTGATTAAGGACAAATTTATGGTGTATACAGTTGCTGAAAACCAGGAGGTAGTTTTTTCAAATCCCGAAGAAAATCAAACATACTTCATTAAAAATACAACTAACGAATCAATCGTTTGCGGAATAAAAATGAATCTGAATATCTCCTTAAGTAGTAGTATGTATAATATACCCTCCGAAATAAAAACAAAAGACTGCTATATTCAGATAGCGTTCAGCAAAGATACTGATGGCAATTCGACAAATATCTATTCGGAATATTTAGGAGAAATAAGAGGCGAAACTCCAATTTCACGCAGTATAGATATGTATAAAAAAGTACACGTGCAACCAGGGGAATGTCTATATCTATTTTTAAGGTACAGAGACTACTTATCAAGTTGGGTTCATCCCACATTATTTAATGGACAAATCACCGGAAACCTGACGATCTCGTACAATGGAATAGAATCCCCCGTATATTTACCCGTTATTTCCCCCAAAGTTCTGATTCAGGCAATAGTTAATCGGATCACGGAAACCACATCACAATATCAGGTCATACTTGAGGATTTTAATGTTTCAAACGACAAGCTGTTCATTTTATCTGCCGAATCCGTCCGGCTTTTTACCGACGCAAAAATTCATACGTCGTATGATGATTTCAAAGCATGGATGCGCGTTTTGGGCTATGAGCCTGTGGTAGAAGAAAATGTATTAATTTTCAAAAAAAGGAATAAGATTTTTAATAATAATTCAACGGCAATGCAATTATCAGAATCGGATTGCGCCGGATTAGTCGAAACAGTAAATGAAGAATATATTTTTTCTTCGGTGAAAATAGGATACAACAAAAAGGAATACAAAAGCAAAAACGGACGATATGAAATAAACAGCGGCTCGAATGAATATTCTACCGACGTCAGTGTGGTTAATAATCCTATCGAATTGGTTTCACCTTACCGAGCAGATGGATACGGAATGGAATTTTTGCTTTTGGATACAAAAAATAATGACGAAACAAAAGACAACAAGGACGACAACGATGTGTTTTTTGTTAATGCAATTGAAGATCAGGATGTTTTTACGGCTATATTTCCAAGTGCTGTTGCCGTTCCGGACGACAATATTCCAATTGAGATTTATACAAGGCTAATTAATGTGAAATATAATCCGAGATTGCTTGTAGAAATGAATAAAAATCTGTTGGCAGTAGCCTCAAGATACATTAATTTCAAATCAATGGAATCGAATTACGTCATTATAGTTGACGGAAAGGCTTCTAACGACGACATCAACCTATTGGGAACGGATGGTAATCTTTTCAGTACAATTTTATATGAATTTGCGAGCAAAAATATAAAGTCGCTTCCAGATCCATTAACGAGAAACGGACTTGTTAAATTTACATACAAGGGAAACAGTTTACAGGGTTTTATAAAAAAAATATCAAAAAATCCAGTTTGGGAAACCGAAACGACATGGCAACTGTACGGAGCTGATTAAAAAACGAAAACTTATTTTACTTATTTAGAAAAATAACAAATAGTAATTACATTTGTTGTTATTTATCAGAGTAATGGCAGATATAAAAATATCAAAATTCAGTAGTCTTTCATTTGAAAATGATTGGAGAGCTTACTTTGACAAAAAACAACACTATGTACAAAAGATTGCACAAAATGAACCAATCAGGATTCAGTTCTCAGCAACGACACAGACGTATTTAGCTGGAGTAAAAGATTGTAACGGACAAATAAAGGGGGTAGATGTCGATGAATTATATGCGTCTTCTCAAAACAACAAATCAATTTATGAATGTCTTTTCGCATTTAATACAACGGGATTTTATGAATTTTTTATTAAGAAAGACGAAGAAAATACCATAAGGTCGTTCTTTGAGGTAAAGGAAAGAGACAAATTGGAAGGAATTGTTTCATTGAGATATACAAATCGAAAAAATGACTTTGATACAATATTTGTCAGTGGAAACGGCGAACAAAAATACTTTAATTTTTACATCGAGGGAGGAATATATCCAGGAGAAAAAAGCCAAAGGATAGAAAACTCCATTTTCCGCGACCAGAGTTTCAGCTTGCATCAAATGTCGGCTATTCCGTATGAGGTTTCTGTTTTAACAATAGGAGACGCCAAAGGTGTTCCACAATGGGTTGGAAACAAAATAAACCATATATTCTCATTGTCGGATGTCAAAGTCAATGACGAGCAGATGGTCAGAAGTGAGTCTTCTGTTCCGGAAATGAGTTCAATATCGGATAAGTACCCGTTATACATTTTCAAAATTTCCATCGAACAATCGGATCACATAGATAGCTTGTCCGATGAAGATGGCAGTACATACGGGAGAATCTTCGATTACACGTTTGCTACGATATTTAATTAATACATATATGACAGAAAATGAATTAACCCAAGAAGCTATGGCTATCAGAGATGAGCATCGTATCGGTTTCAACACCGCCGTCCGCATTGGGACCTATTTTTTAGAACTTTTCAATTTTCTGAAACACAGGTACCGGACCTTTGTTCAAGAGAGTGCGCCGGC
>JAIRLY010000093.1 GCA_031259075.1 Dysgonamonadaceae bacterium
AGAGAAGTTTACCGGTATTTTTTTTCTAAAAATCTATATCTCAATTCTAAATTTGAAAACAGTATTCTTCCTTCGTGGGATACGGGAAATTTAGAACCGATCATTCAAGATACATCAAAATACAATTTGGTAATCTTGTCAGCATCTTGGTGTGGACCTTGTATAATAGATTATGAGCGATTTGCCGATCGGAGGAGTATTGTGTAATGGATTATTTATCAAAAAAAGTTGCATCTAAACGCATTAAATTAAGAGATATTAATTTTATTACTGTCCGGTAAAAATAGCGCCTTGTGGATCAAAAACACAGAAAGCGCTATATTTCTTTTTACTTTTTTAAAAATCCTGTTCCAGAAGCCAAGCGTCATTAAATCTTGGAGCATATTTTTCTTTGATTTCTTCTCTTTTTACCACGGCTTCCGACCGTTCGTTAAAAGTAGCGATGATTACCCTGTAATTTCCTTTTTCATTTTGCGCCAATACCGGATGATAACCTTCGGTTTCCATGTGTTCTTTCAACGATTTGGCATTTGTTTGGTTTAAGAAACTACCTATCACTACGCTGTATTGATGCAATTTGTTTCCGTCTACCGGTTTTACTTTTTCTTTTTGGAAAACAGCCGTATCTGCCGGTTTTGTTTTTGGAACGGAAACAGCCGGCGCCGGTTCTTGTTCTACGATAGGTCTTGCTATTGCGGTTTCGTAAACTTGCGAATAAGCACTGTGTTTCGCTTTACATGCACTTAAAGAAAATAAGAGAACAAATACTAATCCGAATAAATAAAATTTTGAGTTCATAACATTCAAGTTTTAATATTTAATTTTGAGAACAAATATAATGAATTAATTTTTCAATCTATTATAAAGAGGAATATCTTTCAAAAAAAAGTATTCTCCTTTTTCTTTGTCGATATGGCAACAAAAATGCTCTAATCCGTTGGAAACAATAAGCCAAGTAACTTGCAAACTCATATTATATCGAACAATCTGGTCAAAAGCATTTTGGTCTATGGCAACAGTAGGCGCTTTATATTCAATAATCATCCGGGGTTGAAGAAAATTATCGTAAAGAACCGTATCACAACGGCGGTTTAAATTTCCCAATTCTATGCTAACTTCATTGGCTAATAAACCTTCAGGATAATTCTTACATTCAATCAGGTAATTGATAAAATGCTGACGAACAAATTCTTCCGGCGTAAGACGAACAAACTGCTTACGTAAACGGTCAAAAACATATTCTTTATTTTCCTGTTTCTTTATTCTCAAATGAGCAGGCGGCAGATTCAAACCAAACATCGTATTACAATTAAATTACCGGATAATTTACAACGCTAAATAATCTTATTTACACCGGTTTTCGTGCATGTATTGTATGCAAATAATAAACAATTTGTTTGGCCAATTCTCTGACTTTTAGATTTTCTTTTTCAATATCCGGCAACATTGTAATAGATAAATCATATTGAGGTAAATCGTTTTTCTTTAGTCCCGTTTTTATGGAGGCATTCGAATGGGCCAGCAAATATTCTAAAGAAGCATTGCTTTGTGTAGTCAGATCAATCACGGCGTCGAATTTTTTACTGTCCAATTCTTTAGCTATTTCTTTTATTTTATTATCAAACAAATCGTCAACTTCTTTGGATGTAATGATACGATAAGAAGTTTTTGAATAGTCGTATTCGTCTTTTTTAGCTTGATAAGCATAAACGGTTACTTCTTTTTTCAATTTTTTTAATTTTTGTACAAAAATATTTGCTTCTTCATAATTTGCCGTATCAAACAAGATAAGAATGGAATGAATATCTTTCAGATTAAGAAAGCGCTTTTCCCGTTCACTATTTTTATAATGTTTTTTTAACTTTTTCTTTAGAATATATTTATACATAATTCAATGGTTTTAAATCATTGTAAGAAATTCATATTCGTTTATTATTTTAATTTTCAAATCTTTAGCTTTTTGCAGTTTAGCATGCCCCATATTTTCTCCGGCCAGAATATAATTCGTTTTAGCAGAAATAGAACCTGTGTTTTTTCCTCCGTTTTTTTCGATCAGTTCTTTGTATTCATCGCGGGAATGTTCTGTAAAAACACCGCTGATTACAAATGTTTTTCCTTGTAAAACATTAGTTCTTCCGGCTAAAATTTCATTTCCCAAGGCAAATTGAATTCCCTGCTCTTTTAACCTGCGGATCAATTCTCGATTGGACTCTACTGAAAAATAGTCTAAAACACTCCGAGCAATTACCTCCCCTATTTCATCCACTGCCGTCAATTGTTCGTAAGTAGCGTTCATTAGCGCTTCAATCGCAGGAAATGCTTTTGCCAGCCTCTTCGCAACGGTTTCTCCTACGAAACGAATCCCAATCGCATATAAAACACGATCGTAAGATATTTGTTTAGACATCTCTATACTTTCCAAGAAATTGCCTGCGCTTTTTTCTCCCCAACGGTCCAATTTCAAAATATCTTCTATCTTAATTTCATATAAATCGGCTACATTGTTAATTAACCCTTCTTCATAAAACAGATTAATTGTTTCTTCCCCTGCATTGATGTTCATTGCTTTCCGTCCGACGAAATGCTCTACCATCCCTTTAATTTGAGGTGCACAGCCCAAATGGTTGGGGCAATAATAAGCGGCTTCTCCTTTCGGACGAATGAGTTTGCTTCCACAAGCCGGACAATATTCGATAAATACTACTTTTTCTCCGGTATGGACACGAGCTTCCTTATTTACGCCTGTAATTTTAGGAATAATTTCACCTCCTTTTTCTACATAACATACATCTCCGATATGGACATCAAATTTATTAATAATATCTTCATTATGCAAGGATGCTCTTTTGACAATTGTTCCGGATAATAAAACCGGTTCCAGATTCGCAACCGGCGTTATAGTTCCCACTCTTCCTACTTGAAAATCTACCGAATTTAAAATCGTTTCCGCCGATTCGGCCTGAAATTTATATGCAATTGCCCAACGAGGCGATTTAGCTGTCCACCCAAGATTTAATTGTTGCCGGATAGAATTAACTTTCAATACGATTCCATCGGTTGCGACAGGTAAATTGTTTCGTTCGGTATTCCAATAATTAATAAATTTGAATACATCCTCTAATGTTTTGCATTTTTTTACCGCGTCGGAAATTTTGAAACCCCAAGACCGCGCCTTTTCCAAATTTTCGTAATGTCCGTCGAAAGGTAGTTTTTCTCCTAATAAATAATAAAGAAAAGAATCTAATTTACGTTGAGCTACTATTCGAGGATTTTGCGTTTTTAAAGTTCCGGCAGCCGCATTACGCGGGTTAGCAAATAGCATTTCGCCGGTTTCTGATCTTTCTTCGTTCAATTTATTGAACGCAAGCCAAGGCAAAAGGATTTCACCTCTGATTTCAAACAAATCGGGATAATTGTTTCCCTGAAGTTTTAACGGAATACTTTTAATGGTACGTACATTAGCTGTCACATCATCGCCGCGCGTGCCGTCGCCACGTGTAATGGCCCGTACCAAAACGCCGTTTTCATAAATTAAAGAAATAGAAGTCCCGTCGTATTTCAATTCGCAAACGATTTCAAAGTCTTCATTCAGCGTTTTTTTCACTCGATGGTAAAATTCCGTTACTTCTTCTTCCGAATAAGTGTTGGAAAGCGAAAGCATCGGATAAATATGTTCCACCTGAACAAAATTTTTATTACTGTCGCTGCCTACACGTTGAGTAGGAGAATTAGGATCGTAATATTCCGGATATTCGGCTTCCAATTTTTCCAGTTCCTTTAATTTCCGATCAAACTCAAAATCGCTGATTATGGGCTGGGCAAGCACATAATATTGGTAGTTCCACCGGTCAATTTCTTTCCTGAGCGCTTCAATTTTTTGTTTTACTTCTTCCATCGAAAACTTTCAATTATAACTTGAATATCTTTATTTATATATTCTAAAACAGGAGCTATCGAGTCGGAATTGGGCCGGTTGTCGAAATACAAAGCTCCTCTGAAAAAAGCACTTACACTATCTGTTAAAACGAATTGTGTGGATGAAGCTACATTTCCTTTTATATTATAAACCAGCCCATACACTTTCTGTTGAGGATTTTCAAAAAAATATTCTTGAATTGCATCCGCTTTTACAGCATGTAAGTAAGCAAATTTACGACTTTCTTCCGAAAGTTGTACTAATTTTTCTTTTTTTATCGGAATATAACTGCAATAAATTTCTGCTTGAAGCTGATTATAGACAATATTGAAAAATTCACCTTTCTCATTTTGAGACGATTCCTTGATCTCTGCCCAACCGGAAAGTTCAAATTTAAAATTTTCGAATCTATTTTCAACACGATAATCCGGTTGGGGAATATCAATGCGAAAATAACCAAAAGGCTTAGGAGAGGATTCGGAACAAGCGTCTAATAATATACATAACGAACAGAAAACAAGGAATAATAACAGGGAAATAAACAGGTAATCTTGCTTCCGTTGTTCTTTTTTCAACATAAGACGTTTAGTTTAAGTTCTTTATTAGAAAAACAAAGATATGGATTTTTTTTGAAACAGAAAAATTTTATTCGGGAGAAGCAGAGAACACAGCGTCAATATTTGAATATAACATGCTTCTATTCAAAGCTACATGAAATTTTCGATATTCCACACAAACGGATAAAAATGTTTTGTGGAAATGTATAGAGGAAAAATAGCATTAAATAATTCATCGCTAATCTACAAAAAAGCAGCTAAAGAGGTTGAAGCTATCCTCTCCCTATTCTCACTTTGATTTGAATAATGTATTTTCGCTTTTTGCTCTACGAATAGAAATGCATACAGGAGAAATAAGCCCGGTCGGTGATGCTCAGTGTTTCGTGCACACTGTCGTTGGTATGTAGCTAAAATTTTTCTGAAATTAGATGATTTTTGTTTGTTTGTTTTAAAAATTTCTCTAATTTTGCAATGAATAACGAATAACGAATAGCTATTTATTTCATGGATTTTTCTCAAAAAAATATCGCTTTTTACTCAATTTTTAACATTCAAAATTTGGATGTTAGCGAATTTTTCTTAGAGAGAGATGGTCAGGCGTATACCTTAATAAATCGCGCGCGTACATGCGCGTGTATTAGCAAATTAAATTTAAATAAGCAAGAGAAGCTACCTTTAAAAAAGGAGTTTTTCGGATATTTTTTTTTCAATCTTAACCCATTTCTTCTAAAGGAGAATTTGGGCGTTGAGGTTATTGATCTCAATTGAATATTCTGTTTAAGAAAGTTCAGTTGAGTTTTTTATTATCTGTGGCTTTCCGATAAGGTCATGAAGCGAAGCATTGTCTCTTGGTATGCGGCCCGCGTCGAGTACCGGACAGAGAAAAAAATCAAACAATTTTTAGAAGCAAAAGGGATAGAACATTATATTCCCTTTCAAGAAGGTAAACCGGTGATTCCGTGTATGGTGTTTATCCGCACGGATTATCGGCAAGCGCTTACACTGTCTGAGGAGTCGGGTTATGCAATTTCGTATATTTATGATGCAGTCACCAAGAAGTTTCAAGCTATTTCCGACAAACAGATGCAGGATTTTATGTTTTTACAGGATTTTGCAGATAAGACATTCATTCTGCCCAATCCTGAAAACTTGCAAGGCGGCGAACGCGTGCGAGTGATTGCGGGAGAGTTTGCCGGAATTGAAGGGGAATTGTACCGGATACGCGGACATAAACGAGTGGTGGTGAGGCTGGAAGGATTAGTATCGCTGGCGATGGGGAGTTATATAGCGAAAGAGTGTTTGGAATGGATATAATAAAAATAAAAAGATAAATGATGGTTAATCAAAAGCACATTGACGCCGTATTTATGGGTTTGGGCTATATTGGTCTTCCCACGGCTGCTTTCGCAGCATCCAAAGGACTGAATATTCTGGGGGTGGATATAAATCCTTTTGTTGTCGAAACAATCAACCGAGGTGAAATTCATATTGTAGAACCCTGTCTGAAAGAACTGGTTAAACAAGTAGTAGATTCCTGTAATCTTAAAGTTTCTGTTAAACCACAAACAGCCAATGCTTATTTTATTGTGGTTCCAACACCTTTTAAACAAAACCATAGAGCGGATATATCGTATGTAGAATCAGCTACGAGAATGGTTGTTCCGTACCTGAAAGAAGACGATTTATTTGTGATAGAATCCACATCTCCTGTTACGACCACCGAAAAAATGGCTGCATTGATTTGGAAAGAACGCCCCGAACTGAAAGATAAAATCTATATTGCCTATTGTCCCGAACGTGTTTTGCCGGGGAATGTCATTTATGAATTAGAACATAACGACCGTGTAATCGGCGGAATTAATCCGGAATCGACACGAAAGGCAATTGAATTTTATTCTAAATTTGTAAAAGGCACATTACATTCTACCAATGCTCGTACTGCCGAAATGTGTAAATTGACGGAAAATTCATCAAGAGATGTACAGATTGCTTTTGCCAATGAATTATCCATGATTTGCGAGAAAGCCGGTATCAATGCATGGGAGTTGATAACGTTAGCCAATAAACATCCGCGTGTGAATATATTGCAACCCGGTTGCGGTGTCGGCGGGCATTGCATAGCGGTTGATCCATGGTTCATCGTATCCGATTTTCCCGAGCAAGCCCAAATCATCAAACGTTCGAGAGAAACAAATGATTATAAAGCCGACTGGTGTGCCGGTCGGATAATCGAAACTTGCCGCCGGTTTGAAACCGAAACCGGACGGGAACCGGTCGTTGCTTGCATGGGACTGGCTTTTAAACCGGATATTGATGACTTGCGTGAATCTCCGGCCAAATATATTACTTCGCGTGTATTAAGTGAATCCAATGCCGAAGTGCTTGTTGTCGAACCGAATATTTCTCACCATACCACTTATAATCTGATGGATTTTCATACGGCTTATCAAAAAGCCGACGTCGTGGCTTGGTTGGTAGGACATAAACCATTCTACAACATACAACAAGACAAGTCTAAAATCGAACTGGATTTCTGCGGAATAAGAAAATGAAAAAAATATTACTTGTTTTCGGCACTCGTCCCGAAGCCATCAAAATGGCGCCTTTGGTTAAAGAGTTTCAGCAATATCCTGAAAAATTTGAAATCAGGGTTTGTGTTACCGGACAGCACCGGCAAATGTTGGATCAAGTATTAGATGTATTTGATATTCAGCCCGATTATGATTTGAATGTTATGGCTCCCAACCAGGATTTGTACGATATTACATCCAAAGTGCTTTTGGGAATGCGGGATATATTGAAAAAATATCAGCCGGAAATTGTTTTCGTGCATGGCGATACGACTACTTCCCTGGCAACGGCGATCGCCGCTTTTTACCAACAAATAAAAATTGCTCATGTTGAAGCAGGGTTACGTACTTATAACTTGTATTCTCCCTGGCCCGAAGAAATGAACCGTCAACTGACCGACCGTTTATGCGATTATTGTTTTGCACCAACGGAAATGTCCAAAAATAATCTGTTGCAGGAAAAAATAGATACAAACAAGATATATGTAACCGGAAATACGGTGATTGACGCGCTTTTAATGGCAATGCATATTATCCGGACCAAGCAGGGATTGCAAACAAAAATAATCGGTGAAATTGCAGAAAAAGGATACAAGACAGTTGAAAATAAAAAATATATTTTGGTAACCGGTCATCGCAGGGAGAATTTCGGCGAAGGTTTTTTGAATATTTGCGAGGCAATAAAAGCGATAGCGACCGCTCATCCCGATATGGATATTGTGTATCCGGTACATCTGAATCCGAATGTACAAAAGCCTGTATATGAGTTTTTAGCCGACATTTCCAATGTCCATTTGATTGCCCCGTTGGATTATTTGCCGTTCGTTTACCTGATGCAACACTCATATTTAATTTTAACCGATAGCGGCGGCGTGCAGGAAGAAGCGCCTTCCTTAGGGAAACCGGTATTGGTGATGCGGGATACGACGGAACGGCCGGAAGCGGTAGAAGCCGGAACGGTGAAACTTGTCGGGACAAACGCTTCCGAAATTATTACAAATGTAAATTTATTACTGTCAAATAAATCCATATATAATAAAATGGCGCAAGCGCATAATCCGTATGGAGATGGAAAAGCGTGCAAGCGAATAATAAGCAATTATTTTTGATTCGTTTTTTTCTTGTATATCCGGCAAAATAGTTTTATTTTTGTCGAGATAAAAATTCTATTTCGACCGGAAAGACGTCTTGATGGCCGTCGCTTTTACGGGAAAAGAAGTGAAAGGAAATATACACATAATTGATTAATTGCTAAAAGATGTACGAATTATCCAAATCACAGAAGAAAATAGCCCGCCGGTTGATCGACAAAGGATTACAGATAGAATGTGGTGAATGTCTGAAAAAGGTAGAATTGTTATTGTCAAACAACAAAAGCGATAACCTGTCTGCGCACGAAACTTATTTGGAGCTATATCAATTAATCGAAAAATTTGACAAACATATTGCTCAACGCTACGATAGATTGGGAGGCTCCCGTTATTTCATCACTGTCTTGAGGTTATTTATGGAGGATGTGATAAGTTTGAAAGACTTGGAAGATTTCAATAGTGAAATACGAGATAAGTTGCTGGAATTAAGGAAAACGTTATCGGAATAAACAATAAGAGATTGATAAAGGAAAACCGGCATATTGAATTTAAGTCGTCTTTCAATGAAGATGTTATTGAAACGTTGGTTGCATTTGCCAATACGAAAGGCGGCAAGGTTCTTGTCGGCGTAAATAACAAAGGAGAACCGGTAAAAAATTTTACAATCGGACAAGAAAGTATTCAAAATTGGGTGAATGAAATCAAAACCAAAACACAGCCGTCAATTATTCCGGATGCGGAAATAAATGATTATAAAGGACAGGAAATTGTTGAGTTTTATGTGCAGGAGTACCCGATAAAACCTGTTTCGTGTAGAGGAAAATATTTCAAACGCGTAAAAAACTCCAATCACTTGCTTTCGGTTACGGAAGTGGTAAATCTACATTTACAAACCATTAATTCGAGTTGGGACGCCTATCCTGATACCATTCATACATTGGACGATATTTCGTTGGAAAAAGTACAGGCTTCTATTGAAATAATGAAAAGTAACGGATTGACTATCAATGAAACACCGATTTCTTTTCTGTTGAAATATGATTTGTTGCGCGAAGGCAAACTGACCAATGCGGCCTATTTATTGTTCAAAAAAGCCGATTCTTTTGTTACTACTATTGAATTGGGACGCTTTCAGAATGATGCGATAACAATAAAAGATACGGCCCGTACAAAGGCGGATATTCTTACACAAATAGAGCAAGTCCTTGATTTTGTGCGCAAACATATCAACAAACGTGTGATTATCACCGGCGAAGCGCGTAATACGCAAAAATGGCAATATCCGATGGAGGCAATACGCGAAATTGTAATTAACATGATTATTCACAGGGATTATCGCTCGGCTTCCGATTCAATTGTAAAAATATTCGATAATAAAATTGAGTTTTATAATCCGGGACAATTGCCCGAAAAAATCACTGTTGATGACTTATTATCAAATAATTATAAATCTACTCCCCGTAATAAGCTGATTGCAGATTTTTGCAAGGATTTGCGATTGATAGAAAAATATGGTTCCGGTATCGGACGCATTGTTGAGTATTTTAAGGAAGAGGGGATGCCGGTACCGGAATTTCGGAATATTTCGGACGGTTTTCAAGTAACGGTTTTTGGCCCCGACATGGATAGTGCATCCGGTAATGTCCCAGAAAATGTTATCGATTATGTCTCAGATAATCTTACTGATTATGTCCCAGAAAATGTTACTGATAATGTTACTGATAATGTTACTGATAATGTTACTAATAATGTTACCGATAATGTCCCAGAAAATGTTACTGATAATGTTACTAATAATGTTACTAATAATGTTACTGATAATGTTACTAATAATGTTACCGATAATGTCCCAGAAAATGTTACCGATAATGTTACTGATAATGTTACCGATAATGTCCCAGAAAATGTTACTGATAATGTTACTGATAATGTTACTGATAATGTTACCGATAATGTTACTGATAATGTTACTGATAATGTCCCAGAAAATGTTACCGATAATGTCCCAGAAAATGTTACTGATAATGTTACTGATAATGTCCCAGAAAATGTTACCGATAGTAGAGAAAATAAAATTTTAGAAATACTTCGTGTAAATAGTCATATTTCACTTTCACAATTAGCCAAACAATTGTCTGTAGCAAAAATGACAATTATTAGAGATATGGAAAAACTCAAAATCAAGGGTTTGGTAGAACGTGAAGGCCCGGACAAAGGCGGTTATTGGAAAGTCATACAAAAATAGAAGTTATTTGCTAATGCCATAGCGTATAATCATTTATAAAGAATATCAACCGTTTTTTCGCATTTTAGTTTGAATATTCGATAATGAAGATGTAATTTTGCATTTCCGAAAAGTATCTAAAAATAAAAAGTTTTCGGAAATTTAAAAGATG
>JAIRLY010000117.1 GCA_031259075.1 Dysgonamonadaceae bacterium
GCTAATTCTTTTGTTCTTTACTTTTTCCGACGACATTCTCGCAAGTCTTCCGTTTTGGAAAAGGGGTTAACGTCCTGAAAGGACTTGATTTTCATAACCGCAGGTCAACGACCTGCGGATAAGCGAACACTGCTATGTCCTGCCTGAAACGCACGCCATGCAAAATATAAAAAATGATTTAAATCTTTTTAAGGACAGTAATCATTATCTTTGTCTCCGGATTTTTCAATTGCTGCAATATGAAGAAAATAATGTTTTTATTTTATTGTGCCTTATGTATTCAAATGACCGATGCACAACGTTCTACCTGTTTTGTCTCGCCGGACCGCCTTTTTCGGGAAGGCCAAACGATGTTTGTAAATAAAAATTACGCCGGATGTATCGACAAAATCACAGCGTATAAAAAACAGGCAAAAGATCCTGTTTTGATTCAAGAATCGGATTATTTGTTAGCTGCATCCGCTTTTCATCAGGGAAGATCCGACGCCGGATCTGTATTGGAAGATTATCTGGATATTTATCCCGAAACGCTTCATCGAAATGAAATTTGTTTTATGATTGGTTCGGTTTACTTTCAAAAAAACGATTATCAATCAGCGGAACACTGGCTAAAACAGAGTGATATTGATTTGTTATCCGAACCGGAACAAGCGAATCTCGCCTATCGCATGGGGATCATCCATTTGTATACCGACAGGGATGAAGAAGCTTTTCGCTTGTTTTCTTTATTGAACCGCTACAGTGAAAAATATAAAAATACCGCTGAATATTATTTGGCTTATCTGGCTTATAAAAAAGAGGATTATGACCATGCGTTGAGTCTGTTTAATTCGTTGAAGAATAATCCGGATTTTAAACCGGAAGTCTTGTATTATATCACGCAAATTTATTTCGCTAAAGAAAATTATGCCCAAGCGATACAGGAAGGCTTAAAACTTTTGAACGAATATCCGGAAAATACTTACAATCCGGAAATGGAAAGGATTATCGGCGCTTCTTATTACTGTGAAGAAAATTATACAAAAGCCATTCAATACCTGAAATCTTTTATCGAAAAAGAAAAAAACGTACCCGAAAACGATTATTACATGCTGGGATTGTCTTATTACAATTTAAACAATTACGCTAAAGCAACAGAATATTTAGGCAAAAGTAATCCGGCAGATAATCTTATGGGACAAAGCATTTATCTGTATTTAGGCCGGTCTTTCCTCAAACTGGAAGATAAAACCAATGCTTTACGAGCTTTTGAATCTGCTTCGCGAATGGATTTCGACGCTTCAGCCAAAGAAGCCGCCTTGTATAATTATGCTTTGCTTTTGCATCAAAGTTCGGTATCCGGATTCGGAGAATCGGTGACTGTACTGGAAAATTTTGTAAATACATATCCTCATTCCATTTATACCGAAAAAGTGAACGACGCTTTAGTAGATGTATATTTAACTACTAAAAATTATGACGTCGCATTATTGTCTATCGCCAAAATAAAAAATCCCGGACAAAAAATATTGGAAGCAAAACAAAAAATCTATTATTATCTGGGTACCGTTGAATTTGCGAACAGTAAATACAATCAAGCGATCGACTATTTCACAAAAGCCGTTGCTTCGGGCAATTACGCAATGAATGAAAAAGAACAGGCTATTTATTGGCGCGGCGAATCGTATTACCGGAAAAACGATTACTCTCATGCGGCGAACGATTATCAAGCGTTTTTGAATACAAACAACAAAAACGGTAATTTAACAGCCTTGGCAAATTACAATCTGGGATATTGTGCAATTAAGCAAGAACAATATTCGAAAGCGGAAGCTTTCTTCAACGTTTTTATCAGTAAAGAAAAAAATAATAAAAATGCAATAGCCGACGCATATAGCCGTTTGGGAGATTGTTATTTTAACAACCGGCAATTCCATGAAGCTGAAAACGCTTATAATCAAGCTATAAATACGATGCCGCCGGCAAGCGATTATGCATTATTCCAAAAAGGATATGTGATGGGGTTACAGAAAAATTATAAAGGGAAAATTACCCAGATGGATGAATTAATCCGAAATTTTCCGCAATCGCTTTATCTCACAGACGCTATTTATGAAAAAGGCCGCACATTTGTTTTGTTGAACAACAACACGGACGCCATTGAAACGTATCAAACCTTGCTGAATAAATATCCAAACAGCAATCAGGCGCGTAAAGCCGGTTTGCAAATCGGATTGCTGTATTATAACTCCAATCAACCGCAACAGGCCGCAACTGCTTATAAGCAAGTTATTGCCCGCTATCCCGAAAGCGAAGAAGCCAAAGTCGCGCTTCAAGATCTGAAATCGGTTTATTTCGATATGAACAACGTTAACGGCTATGCCGAATATATCGCCTCTTTAGGAGGTTCGGTCAAATTCGAAATCAGTGAACAAGACTCTTTGACTTTTCTGGCAGCCGAACGATTTTTCTTAAAAAAAGATATCAAACAAGCTCAAAATGCACTGAATAACTATTTGCAATCATTCCCGCGTGGCGCTTTTACGACCAATGCACATTATTATCTGGCTAATATTTATTACAACCAAAAAGAATATGCAACCGCTAAAAAAGAATATGCCAAAGTACTGGAAGCAGGAAATACACAATTTACGGAAGAAGCAATCGGAAGAACCGCAGAATTGCAATACAATGATAAAGAATATGAAGCCGCTCTGCAATGCTACGAACAATTGCAAAATACAGCTGAAAGCAAATCCAATCGGGAAACAGGTTCTTTAGGTATGATCCGTTCGGCGGCTCAATTAAAAAATTACAATGTCATCCTTCATGCCGCTACTGTTTTGTTGAAAGACGAAACACTCAATCCTGAAACAGCAACCGAAGCCAGATATTACCGCGCAAAAGCCTGCTTGAGCCTGAATGAAAAAGCAAAAGCGGAAGCAGACTTGGAAGATTTGGCCCGTGATACCCGGACTGCTTATGGCGCTGAAGCAAAATATTTATTAGCTCAATATTATTTCGATACAAACCATGCAATCGAAGCAAAGATTGTTATTCAGGATTACATTCAACAAGGAACGCCCTATCCCTATTGGCTGGCCAAGAGTTTCATTTTATTATCGGATATTTACGCTGCGGAAAACGATAAACTGCAAGCGCGCCAATATTTAGAAAGCTTACAGGTGAACTATAAAAATACGAACGATGATATTCACAAAAATATTAAAGAGCGATTGGCAAAATTAAAATAGAAAACAGGAAAATTAAACGTTATGAATACAATACTAAAATATATTTATGGAGCGGCTTTACTTATCGTTTGTATTTCACCTTCCATACAAGCGCAAACCGATAATCCGGATTTGCAACGCGAATTGAATCTGGAAAAAGAATACAGTCCCACGCTTCGCGATGTTCATAAAATAAACCAATTACCGGAAATCAAAGCGCCGGAAGCGCCTGAAACCAAAGTAACATTCTCCAATTATACGCCGGATTATACGATCCCTTCGTATTATCGGCAATTAACGGCAAAAACATATTTCCCGGATTTTGCGACCGGCAATAAAAAAGGTTATCTGGATTGGGGTATCAGTTCTTCGATAAACATCGACGCCGATCTGGGGTATCAAATCCTGAATTCAGCGGAAGACCGGTTGAGTATTTTCGGCTCGCACCGGTCGAGCAACTCCAACGTGACCTATCTGCAAAAAAATGGCTCCGGCGATGAAAAGCAAAAAATGAAATTCAACGATAATCTGGCCGGAATTAATTACCTGCATCACCTGGGAACAGCAAAATTGCTTGCCGATGCACAATATACTCATTCTGCATTTAACTATTACGGTTTACCTGTGTTTTCAACTGAAAGCGCCGCAAGGAACAATTATGCCGGTGAGAATCAAAAAAATAATCTGTTTCAAACGCATATAGGAATCGAATCGGTTGATAAAGAAGAAATCTCTTACAAAGCGAATTTAATTTATACGTTGTTTAAACAAAAGTACGGAGAAACCAAAGCAATAGCCGGAAGAACAGAAAACCGGATAATGGCTGACTTTGATCTATTTGCGAAATTTATAGGCATAGCCGGTTCGATTAAAAATTATTCGTATCGCGTTCCTGAGAAAACAGGCGACAAATCCGATTACGCTACCTTTTCTTTTAATCCGTATTTGATTTTTGGAGACGAAGACCGGAACATCCGGTTAGGGATAAAAGCCAATCTGCAAGCAGGAGAAATCAAAAAATTTATGATTGCGCCGGATATTCATTTCAATTGGCGTTCCCCAAAAAATTTACTCTTTTATCTGTCGGCAAAAGGAGGAATCAAAGACAACAGCAATTACGATTTATACTATGAAAACCGCTATGTCGACCCTCTGTGCCGGATTTATGACTCTAAAAGTCCTTTCGACGGGACTGCAGGCGTGCGTTTTTCCCCGCTCCCCAATTTAGGAATAGATCTGTTTACAGGATATAAATGGGTTAGGGATGAACATTTTTTCTATAGCAAAAGATCTTTGTCAGTTCCACAATACGCTCATGCACAAATATTCAAGATAGGAGGAGCAGTAAAATATGCCTGTTACGATATTTTCGATTTAGGATTAAAATTGATTTATCAAAAATGGAACGTTAGCGAATTATCGAATATCATTGCTCACGAAGAACCGCCTTATAAATTGGAAGCATGGAATAAACCGGCCTTCACGGGCGATTTGAATATCGGATTGAATGTTTCGACCATTCCTTTCAGGATTGATTTAACATATCATCTGGAGGCGGGAAGAAAAGCACTGTTTGATTTTAACGAAACAAACCGGATGAAAAACATCCATGATTTGAACGTAAAAGGAAATTATGCTATTAACGACGCCTTTTCTGTTTTTGTAAAAATAAATAATCTTTTTTTCCAAAAATATGACCTTTGGTATGGTTATCCGGCACAGAATTTCAACATTATGGGTGGAATACGCTTTAAATTTTAAAGTTTTTATTAACTTTGCCCGCTCAATAAGAAAGAATAGATAAAAAGACATTTTTTTATCTGTTTAAAAACATGAAAATTATGCAAAAGAATCTCGTAATAGTAGAATCTCCTGCGAAAGCTAAAACCATCGAGAAATTTTTAGGAGATGGTTATACTGTTTTATCCAGTTACGGACACATCCGCGATCTGAAAGATAAAGATTTAAGTGTGGATGTAAGTAATAATTTCAAACCGGAATACGTCATTTCTCCGGATAAAACGGAATTGGTAAAAAAATTGAAAAAAGCGGCAAAAGAGGCGCAAATAGTGTGGCTTGCTTCGGACGAAGACCGTGAAGGAGAAGCAATCGCATGGCATTTATACATGGTGTTAGGGTTGAATGAAAAAGATTCGAAACGAATTGTCTTTCACGAAATTACTAAAAATGCAATTCAAAACGCTATTGAGCATCCGCGAAATATTGATTTGAACTTGGTAGATGCACAACAAGCACGCAGAGTATTAGACCGGATTGTAGGATTCGAACTCTCGCCGATTTTGTGGAAGAAAATTATGCCGGCCTTATCAGCAGGGCGCGTCCAATCGGTTGCAGTGAGATTAATCGTTGAAAGAGAACGCGAAATCAACCACTTCAACGCGGAAATTTTTTTCCGTCTTCAAGCGAATTTTCTTTTACCGGATGGAAAAACCATTCTCAAATCGGAATTAAACAAACGATTTAAAACGGAAGAAGAAGTATGCGTTTTTTTGGAAAAACTAAAAGATGCTACGTTTACCATTGAAGACATTAATACCCGTCCGGGTAAAAAATCCCCGGCGCCTCCCTTTACAACCTCTACTTTACAACAGGAAGCTTCCCGTAAAATAGGATTTTCCGTATCACAAACCATGTCGATCGCCCAAAGATTATATGAAGCCGGTTTAATCAGCTATATGCGTACCGATTCTTTGAATCTGTCCTCTTTAGCTTTAAACGCTTCACAAAAAGAAATACAAGACGAATTTGGCAACAAATACGTGAAAATTCGACAATACCACACCAAAACAAAAGGCGCTCAGGAAGCGCACGAAGCCATTCGCCCCGCATATATGAATAATCGAACCATTAAAGGAACTGCACAGGAACAACGTTTATACAAATTGATTTGGGAAAGAACCATTGCATCGCAAATGGCAGACGCCGAATTGGAAAAAACAACCGTTACAATCGGAATGAGCAATAATCCAACCGATAAATTCCATGTAAATGGCGAAATAATCAAATTCGACGGATTTCTTCGTTTGTATATGGAAGACACCGACGATGAAAATCAAGACGACAATACAGAAGCGCTTCTTCCCCCCATGCAATTGAACGAAATATTAAACTTGACCGAAGCAATCGCAACGGAACGCTTAACTCAAAAACCGCCTCGTTATACGGAAGCCAGTTTGGTTCGTAAATTGGAAGAATTGGGCATTGGCCGTCCTTCTACTTATGCTCCAACTATTTCGACTATTCAACATCGCGGCTATGTAATTAAAGGAAACAAAGAGGGAATACAAAAACCGTTTACTACACTCTTCTTAAAAAACAAAACCATTTCAAAAACCGTAAAAACAGAAATGGTGGGTGCCGACAAAAACAAACTGATGCCGACCGATTCCGGAATCGTTGTCAATGATTTTCTTATCGAACACTTTCCGCTGGTTTTGGAATATAATTTTACGGCCGATCTGGAAAAAGAATTTGATAAAGTGGCCGAAGGGGAAATGAAATGGACTGAAACATTACGTAAATTTTACGATCTGTTTCACCCTGTTGTAGAGGAAGTATCTTCTTCTAAAGCAAATCGTAAAGTCGGCGAACGAATGTTGGGCGCAGACCCGAAGACAGGTAAACCCGTCTCGGTCAAAATAGGCCGGTTTGGGCCTTTTGTACAAATCGGCACGGCCGAAGACGAAGAAAAACCTCGATTTGCCTCTTTAATGAAAAATCAATCCATTGAAACCATTACCTTGGAACAGGCTTTACAATTATTCAATTTGCCCCGCACAGTCGGAACATTGGAAGAAAAAACGGTAGTAGCCGCTATCGGACGATTTGGACCTTATTTGAAATTCAATAATACATTTACAACTATTCCGAAAGAATATAATCCGTATCACATTACGATCGAAGAGGCGGAAAAATTAATCAGGGAAAAAAGAGAACAGGATGCAAATAAAGTTATTAAAGTTTTTTCGGAAGACGAAAAATTACGGATATTGAATGGCCGTTTCGGACCGTACATCACTTATGATAAAACAAATTATAAAATTCAAAAAGGGGTTGTACCGGCTGAACTTTCTTATGCAGATTGCATGAAAATCATCAAAGAAACGGCAAAAAAACCGACGGCAAAAAAAACAGAAACAAAAACAAAAGCGAAAACGGCGGCGAAAACGAAAACAAAGAAATAACGACCGATTTCTCCGGCGTTCTCATGGCAAGAACGATATGGAATTTGAATGACCTTTACGAGGAGAAAATCTCATTTATCACTCCGAAATCCATGAGATACAATATTTACCCTGTTTATTTTCCAAACCATTCATCATCTTAAAATAGCCTTTAATGCCAAGTTCCTTACACGTTTGCTCAAAATGGCACAAAGCAATACCCATATCCGTCGCCGAAAACCCGCCTAAAGAAGTCGTCTTATAGAAGTGCAACACTCCTTCTTCAGCCAACACAACTCGCCACGACTGACTGTTATTCGCCGACGGCGCTATGCGAACCATTTCCAAAGGCTGTGCATAAATGCCGGCTTTTTCTTCGGTAAGCGGAACGGCGAAATTTTTGTCGAAAAAAAGCGTACCGAAAGGTTTGCGGGAAATATGATGTTTTTCCGCACCTTGTAAAAATTCCAACAATCGCTTCCTGCCGCTTTCGTAGCCGACGGGGGATACAATTCTCAACCGTTCATTCGGGTTCAACTGTACCTGTCGTTTGAAATCTTTCCGGCTGAAAGAGCCGCCAAGCCAACACGTTCCCAATCCAAGCCCGGTACAGAAAAGAATGACTTGCTCAAATAAGTAAGCGCCTCCTTCTTCGGCCAAGGGCGCTTCTTCGTAAGTAAGCGCAAGATAATCAGACGCCCCGCTGATAAAACCATACGTGCCGAATTTTACCCGTTCTGCATCCGTGCCGGTATGCAAAAACCGTATCCGCGCTTCAACTCCGAACGGAGCTTGCACTTGTCTGATAAAATTTTCAATTTTATCTTTCAGTTCTTTACTAAGCGGTTGACTCGTGTAAGTACGAACCGACTTACGCTGTTTGATTGATTCAATGATCGACATATTTTATTTTCTAAATTTGGAGACGCCAAACGATTGTTTTTTCGGTATCCGGAATATTTTTTACGATTTGCTTCAAATAATCATTACCGAAGCAAAGATACATGAAAAATTTTGTATTAAACTTATTCATAATTTTAATTGATTAATGATTTTAGTTGAATAAAATGACATAAATTTCAATACGAAGGTAACCGTTTCTTTGTAACTTTGTTTATATCTTAATTTTTTTTCTCTAATTTTTTTATAGTTTAAATATTATATTTGTTAAAATAACATTTCAATGAAATTAAGTCTCTCAAATACAGAGATAGATTTCAAATTGTCGCAAAAAAGCAGTAAATTTGGATTATAATTATCAGATTTAGAAGTATGACAAAAAAACATTTTAATTTTATTTTCATTATTTCACTCGTTTCAATGCTTTCATTTTCCCAATTGTCCGGACAAAACGACTTTAACTTTACGCAACTTTGGACAGGCTTGCAATCCAAACAAGCGAAAGTCGAATTGCCGGTTGGAAAAGCACCGTTTCAATCATCGAAACGGAAAGTAAAACAAAACATTCCAACCCGTTTGATTCCAACTCAAGCAGACGAATGGATTATTTCCGATGGTTGGGAATTAGGTACAAATACACAATTAATTGAAAGTCAACAAGCCATTTTTGATCCTTTTTTGAATACAAGCGATTGGTTAAATGCTACTGTTCCGGGAACGGTTTTGACCACATTAGTAGAACAAGGCGTTTATCCGGACCCTTATTTCGGATTGAATAACATGGCTATTCCGGATACGCTTTGTCGGATGGAATGGTGGTATAGAAATGTATTTGAATTTCCCGAAAATATCGGAAGTAAATACTGTCGCTTGCTTTTCAACGGTATCAATTATCATGCTGAAATCTTTTTCAATGGAAAAAAATTAGGAAATATGGAAGGCGCTTTCATCCGGGGCGAATTTGATATTACGGATTTACTAAAAAAGACCGGAAAAAATATTTTGGCTGTACGCATTTTACCGCCCTACAATCCAGGTATTCCGCACGAACAATCCATGATTGCAGGACAAGGACTCAATGGCGGTCAACTTAGTTTAGATGGGCCCACATTCATTTCTTCCATTGGTTGGGACTGGATGCCGGGTATTCGCGACCGGAATACCGGTATCTGGCAAGACGTCCGTTTGAAAGTTAGCGGAGCGGTCGAAATTATTGATCCGCAAATCACAACCGATATTCTTTTACCGGACACGACTCAGGCAAAAATTACGATTCAGGCACAACTTAAAAACCATTCATCCAAATCTGTAAAAGGAAGTCTATTGGCCAAAATAGAAGACACGGAAGTGGAAATGCCGTATTATTTACCTGCTCGCGGAACCCTGAAGGTACGTTTCACACCGGAAGAATATACACCGCTCCGGTTTAAAAATCCACGATTGTGGTGGCCCAACGGATATGGTCAACAAGAATTGTATGTACTGGAACTAAAGTCGTTTGTCGATAACACACCGTCTGATTTAAAAAAGGTACGATTCGGTATCCGCGAAATGTCGTACGAATTGATGGTACACGATAAAGAAAAAGGGAACGTCCGTATTGCTTACACACCCATCGAAAGTATAAACGAGGGACAACCGCTTTTTGATTTCGAAAATCGAACACTCTTTACGACAGACAATCAATTACCCGGTTTACAGGAAGGCGTTCGGCCGGACAATTTTCAATTATTAAGTCCGGATGATCCGATGGGTCCTTTTTTAGTCATTCGTGTGAATGGCGTTCGTATTTTCTGCCGCGGAGGAAACTGGGGAATGGATGACGCCCTGAAACGGACCGGACGGGAGCGATTAGAACCTTACATGAAGTTACATCAGGAGATGAATTTCAATATGGTTCGCAATTGGACGGGAGAATCAACCGAAGAAACATTTTATGAACTATGTGACGAATACGGACTCTTGGTTTGGAACGATTTTTGGATTACTACCGACGACACGGTCGAACCCAATGATCACGCTTTATTTCTAAAGAATGCAACCGACGTTGTACGCCGGTTTCGCAATCACCCTTCGATTGCCGTTTGGTGTCCGCGAAATGAAGGTTTTGCGCCGAAAGGTTTGGGAGAATCTTTGACTCAAATGCTGGCGAAAGAAGATCCTTCCCGGCACTATCACGGACAATCGCGTTTCTTGAATATGGGTACCAGCGGACCGTGGGGATTTTTTGACGATCCGTCGCTTTATTTTACTCAAAACGCGAAAGGATTTGATACCGAAATAGGAAGTTTTGCTATTCCAACGGCTTCTACTATACGAAAATTTATTGCTCCGGAAGACCAATGGCCAATCAACGACGTTTGGGCTTATCACGATTTACATCATACTACTCAAAATTTCAAAGGTTTTATGGCGGCAGTAAACCGATTTGGCGAACCGACCGGCATTGACGATTTTGCAAAGAAAGCCCAAAGGGTTACTTATGATGCTTGGAGAAGCATGATCGAAGCATGGAATAGTCGTATGTGGAACAATACTTCCGGTTTAATTCTCTGGATGAGCCATCCGGCATGGCCTAGTATGATTTGGCAAACATATACTTACGATTATGAAACGCCGGGATCGTATTTCGGAGCAAAAAAAGCTTGCGAGCCGATTCATATTCAGATGAATCTTCCAAACAACGAACTCGTTATAGTGAACACTACTCGCAAAAATCATAAACAATTAAATGTTTCGGCTCGTTGTTTCGATTGGAAAGGAAAGGAACTGGAAAAACAAAGCAAACAAATGGACGCTCTTGCCAATTCAACTACCGGCTGTTTGTTATCCATCGACGAAAAAAACAAACCGGAACTCTATCTGGTCCGTTTGGAATTAAAAGATGCCACCGGTAAAGTTCTCTCCGTAAATGACTACTGGAAATTCAATTCCAGCGAAGCTTATCGGAAATTCAATTCCTTGGACAATTCAAAATTGAAAATAAGGCAGCAACAAAATAACGATACGTTTTTTATCGAAATTCAAAACCGATCTTCCACAATTGCGCCGTTTATAAAACTCAACGCAGTGGATAAAGCAACCGGCGAAATTGTTCTTCCGGCTTATTTCTCCGATGGTTATTTCAACTTATTGCCCGGAGAGAAAAGAATTATCAAATGTACGATAGATAAAAACAAAAAGAGTCCGCAATCAAAAACCGGCGGCGAATATTTGTTTGTCGGCGACCGGTGACCGGTTGTTTTTTTTACTTTTTATTTTTTTATTTCAAAAAATCTCACTATTTTTGTTCGGTTTTTAAATATAAAATAACATTTTTTTGTAAAGAAACAGACAGTATTTTAATTTTATATATTTAATAAAGAAAGCGTTAGCTTATATTCTTGTATTCGAAATCTCAACAATTTCAAACCAGACAAGAATAAGTAAGTAAACGCTCACGTTGGATGCGTGGGCATAACTTATTTGTTTGGTTGGGTAGTTGAGAACCTCGAATACGGATAAAGTGAAGTCCCACGCTTCATATTTTTAAACCGCTTCTCTTCGGGACCTGAAAGCAAACTAAGAACTAAGGTTATGAGTTAAGAACTAAAAGTTAAGAATGGATACCGCCGCCTGTATCACTA
>JAIRLY010000119.1 GCA_031259075.1 Dysgonamonadaceae bacterium
ATTAGTCAAAAATTGCGCGATGTAGCTATCAAATCAATGGTAGGTTCATCGGGTAGACAACGGGTTCAGCAGGATGTTTTAGAAAATATGGTTGTTTCTCTCCCCTCTCTCCCCATCCAGCGGGCAATCGCCGCGACCCTCTCCTGCCTTGACGACAAAATAGCGCTGAACAGCCGGATAAACGCCAACCTTGAAGCGCAGGCGCAGGCTATTTTCAAAAGCTGGTTCGTGGACTTTGAGCCGTGGGGCGGCGATCAACCGTCTGGTTGGGTAATTAGCAAAGCGGAGGACTTTTTCGATATAGCTATCGGTAAAACCCCGCCGCGCAAAGAGCCGCACTGGTTTACGACCAATCCACAAGATGTCATTTGGGTATCCATTTCCGACATGGGTAGTTGCGGAATGTTTATCAGCGACAGTTCGGAATACTTGACTGCTGAATCTGTGGAACGGTTTAATATAAAAATCGTTCCGAGCGGTACAGTATTGCTTAGCTTCAAGTTGACGGTCGGACGAGTAGCTATCACAGACGGCAAAATGACCACTAATGAAGCAATCGCTCATTTCAAACAGCCGAGCAGAAAAACGCTTGAGTATCTGTTTTGCTATCTTAAAGCATTTGACTACCATTCGCTTGGCAATACTTCGTCTATTGCAACGGCTGTAAACTCTAAGACCATCAAGGTAATGCCGTTTGTAATGCCTGACGAAAAGGTTCTTTCTGAGTTTCATGCGATAACCGCTCCGTTATTTGAGCAAATCAGGGTAAACCTCGCCGAGAATAACCGTCTTGCCGCCATCCGCGACACCCTGCTGCCCAAGCTGATGTCGGGGGAGATTGAGGTGGAATGATGAAAACTAATCAAAATCGTAAATCTAATACGCCAAATTTTGAAGCTCGTTTACTGGCTGAAACAGGAAATCTCCTCTGCCCCTTGTGTGGGGAACGCCTCCTTGGAGAAAAAGCGGGAAGATCCATGAAATTATATCAGGTTGCGCATATTTATCCACATAGTCCTACAAAGGAGCAATTGGAGGTATTGCAGGATGTCCCAATAGCAGAAGATAGAGAATCTTTTGAAAATAAAATTGCATTGTGTAAAGATTGCCATACAAAACAAGACTTTCATACAAGCAAAGATGAGTATATGCATTTGTATAATAAAAAGCAACAACTCATGCGTCAAACAAAAGTATTAGAGGATGCATCAACTGTTTTTATTGAAAATGAGATAGAAGATGTTTTACGAAAATTGAAAAGTATTGACAACCGTCAGCTTATTTCATTATCGCACGAAGTAGTTTCAGTTGATAAAAAAATTACTCAGGAGAATGGATTACTGTTAAATAACGTTAAAGATAAAGTTGTTCGGTATTTTTTGTTTATTCAAGAGATGCTACAAAACATCGATAAAAGTGGACCGCAAAAATCTAAAATTATAGCAAGTGAAATCAAGACGTGTTTTCTGAAAGTGGCTAGCAGAGGATTATCGCAAGAAGAAGTATTCTCTACACTGGTCAGCTGGTTGAACAGCAAAACACAGTCGCAGAGTGAACTTGCTTGTCAAATTATTATTTCATATTTTGTACAAGATTGCGAGGTATTTGATGCTTTTACCGAATAAAGTAACTCCATTTAAGAAAAGCATTTTGGCAAAATTTGCTCTTTTATTGAAAGAAATCAAAGTACAGGATATTTCGGCGATAGAATTGTTTGAAAAAGTTAAGCCCAAAATTGGTGGTATAGCTGATTATTTGGAAATTCTTGATTGTCTTTTTGCACTTAGAAAAATTGAATTAAGCGAAAAAATGGAGGTTTTGCACTATGTTGGCTGAAATCAGATGTACAGAATTTAAAAGCGACGGTAAATCCCGAAATCCTATTATTTTTAGTCCCGGACTTAACACGGTTCTTGGCGATCAAGTTGGAACTAATTCAATCGGAAAATCAACTTTCTTGATGATTGTGGATTTTGTTTTCGGCGGCAATGATTATATTGAAAAATCAATTGATGTACAACAACAAATTGGTCAACACCTCATCCAGTTTGCTTTTAGATTTGATGACCGATTATATTATTTCTCTCGCGACACGGTTGCATATGATCGCGTCAATAAGTGTAGCGCAGAATATCAGATAATAGAGAATATATCCATTAAAGAGTTTCGCAAATTCTTATCAGATGGATATAACATAGGTTTGCCTCTTTTGAGCTTTAGAGATATGGTTTCGCGGTATTTTCGTATTTACGGACGTGATAATCTTGATGAGAAGAATCCGCTACACTCAGTCCCACAAGAACGAAAAATAGACGCTATTAACGCATTGTTAAAATTGTTTAATCTATACGCGCATCTTTATGAATTAAAGGACGCGCTTAAAAAAGCAGAAGAAAAGAAGGATGCATATAACAAGTCTGTCAGGTTTAATTTTATTCAAAAAATAACGCAAGGAAAATACATTCAAAATGAGCGCCAAATTGCTGCGTTTCAAGCACAACTTGAACAGATTGTAGCGGGAAAAAAATCTCCCGAACAAGACTATCTGGTAGGTCTTGAACTAGAAGATGCTAGACGGATTTCTACAATTAAAGCCGAACTAGCAAATTTACGGCGGCAACGCAGTAGACTGGAATCAAAACTTGAACTCATTCAAAGAAACATGGACTCTAATATAATAGATTTTCAAGACGATTTCAGCGATCTTCAAATATTTTTTCCTTCAATTGAAATACGCAAGATTCAGGAAATTGAGGGATTCCATAAAAAATTACAAAATATTTTGCGAGATGAATTTATTGATGAAAAACAGCTAACAGAAACACAGTTAGAGGAAACACGGGAAAGTATCCTGAAAAACGAAGCTATTATTGCAGAAGAAAATATCCCGGAAGAAGTTACAAAAAAACAGTTAGATGAATATGCTGATATTAATAAACAAATAGAAATCTTAAAACAAGAGAATTCAAGCTATCAACAATTACAAGAATTAAGGGAATCTGTCAAAACCATTGGACAACAGTTAGAGAGCCAACAATCAGGATCGATCAGGGAACTTCAAAATACTATAAGTAACAAAATGAAAGAATTGAATGATATAATCTATGACGGACAAAAACAGCATCCTATTTTGACGCTATATCCTGATGGCAAAAATTATATATTTGAAACCCCGCATGATACGGGAACAGGTACATCATATAAAGCACTTGTCGTATTTGATTTAAGCATTCTAGCCTTGACGCCACTGCCTGCATTGGTTCACGATTCTGTCGTACTAAAGCAAATCGCGGATGCCCCGCTTGAAAAAATACTTGGGTTGTATCAAAAAAGTGGAAAACAGATATTTATCGCATTAGACAAAGGCGGGTCATATACTAGGCGTACCGAAGAAATTCTTGAGCAGACAGCCGTTTTGCGCTTATCTGATAATGGCAATGAACTTTTTGGACGTTCATGGAATATAAAGGATCCCCGTCCATGACCCTACACCACGGCAGTTTTGTTATTGTTGAAACCCCGGAATTGCGCTATTCTGTCCGCGCCATGGATTTTGGCGGAGGGTTTTACACAACAACAAACGAAAAACAAGCTATCCAGTTCGCATGGAAAATTTATGAAAGGAAAATACGCGAAGGCGCGGAAAATCCCGGTTGCCTTGTAAACTCATACGACATAGATTATGATGCTATGCAAAAGCAACTTTCAATCTTGGAATTTGATATGCCGAATGAAGCATGGCTGGATTTTGTAATGGCGAACCGCGCCGAAAAATATACCGGAAAAAAGTATGATGTTATTTACGGTTCTGTAGCAAACGATACTGTCTATCGTGCGCTTGTGGGTTACGAAACCGGGTTATATACCAAAAAACAAACCATTAAACAGCTTGCCGTGCGCAAATTGTTTAATCAAATGACTTTTACTACGAAAAAATCATTATCATTCTTGCATTTTACTGGCAGCAGGGAGATCGCCCCATGGAAGAATTAAAAGAATACGATGAATCGCAATTCAAAGGCATACGGGAGTTACTCGTGCCTCTTGTAATCCGCGAAATAATGAAAAGCAGGAATGTAAACGAGGAAGATGCCTTCCGCCTGTTGTATTCATCATTTTTGTACAGTAAACTGGAAATCGAAGCCACAAAATTATGGCATCTAAGCCCCTGTGCGCTTCGCGAGCTTCTAAACGAGGAATTGGAAACAGGTCAAATAACTTTCCCTGAGGAGGCATAGCATGGACGATAAAATAGATTTTATAGCCTACTGCATCGAGGAATACAAGGAAAACGAGAAGCTGACCGGAAAGGAAGTAATAGACTTATTTAACCGCTATGATATTATATCGTATATCAAGCAGACTTACGATGCGCTCCATGTCATGGGAGGATTGGCGATAACCAATGACATAAAAAGCCTTATCGCCGGAGTGCGGACGCACCGGGGCTGACAGGAAGAACGCATTGGAGGAATAGACATGACAGAAATCGAACAGGATAAAAACTTGCTTGTGGTCTGCGCGGTAGAAGGCTACGCGCACCGGCACAACATGAAAACA
>JAIRLY010000136.1 GCA_031259075.1 Dysgonamonadaceae bacterium
GAACGCTTTGTCGTGGATTTACTGTTGCAAAAAAACAGTCAATTAGCGATTTTTATGGTCACTCACCGGATGCATCTTGCTCAAATATCCACCCGTATATACCAATTGGAAAATGGAACGGTAACTAATTGTCCGATAATCAATCTCTAATTTTTATTTTCCCTGTTTATGTCTATTTTCTTTTGTCTTTCATCTATTTTTATATGAGGTACATTCCAAATAGACACTACAAGCGGTTGTTGCCCCACCTTTGGCTGTTCTCGGATTCGAGGGATTCCATCATTTTTTTACAGTGTCTCAAGCTTTTTCTTAATCACAATATTTATCTTTTTCGTAGAATTGATTAACTTTGTATGTTTTTCTTTATTTTAATAGAAATATGAATGTAAAAAAAGCAGAATTTATAATCAGTAATACAGATGTGGATCGTTGTCCTCAGGATGGTAAACCGGAATATGCTTTTATTGGGCGTTCCAATGTAGGAAAGTCGTCCTTGATTAATATGCTTACCGGAAGAAAAGGCTTGGCGATGACATCTTCTACACCCGGAAAAACACAGTTGATCAATCATTTCTTTATCAACGATGAATGGTATCTGGTCGATTTGCCCGGATACGGTTATGCGCAGCGAGGGAAAAAGGGACGAGACAATATTCAGAAAATTATTGACAATTATTTGAAAAAAAGAGCAGATTTAACGAGTCTTTTTGTATTACTGGATTGCCGTCTTGAACCGCAAAAGATTGATTTGGAATTTATTAATCAATTAGGAGAGAATGGAATACCGTTTACCCTTGTTTTTACCAAAATTGATAAAATTTCAACTTCCCGTTTAAAAGAAAATGTAGCTGTATATACCCATAAATTATTGGAAAATTGGGACGAGCTTCCGCCCGTTTTTTATACGTCATCGGAACATAAAAAAGGAAAAGAAGAAATTCTGGATTATATAGAAGAAATTAATAAGTCATTATATTTATTATGAGCGAGTTTTCAAAAAAGAAAATGCAAAAAGCTATTCACCTTTCTTTGAAGAGTATAACTAAAGGAGGCGGTCCGTTTGGAGCAGTTATTGTGAAAGATGGAAAAGAAATTGCTTCAGGTTATAATCAGGTGACGACAAAAAATGATCCTACAGCTCATGCCGAAGTGACCGCGATTCGAAAAGCGGCCAAAAAATTGAAAAAATTCGATTTGTCGGGTTGTGAAATATACACTTCCTGTGAACCTTGTCCCATGTGTTTGTCGGCTATTTACTGGGCGCGGATCGATAAAATATATTATGCGAATACGAAAGCAGACGCGAAATCTATTGGTTTTGATGATTCATTTATATACGACCAATTGAAATTGCCTCAAGATAAACGGATTATACCGGTAATAAAAATGATGCGGAATGAAGCTATTAAAGCTTTTGAAAGATGGGAAAATAAAGAAGATAAAATGAAATATTGAAATGACCTGGTTTGAATGTAAAGTCTCGTACGAGAAAATGATGGAAAATGGTGTTCAGAAGCGTGTGACTGAACCATATTTAGTTGATGCTCTTTCATTTACGGAAGCAGAAGCGCGTATTATTGAAGAAGTAAAACATTATGTAAGCGGCGAATTTATTGTCGCTAATATTAAACGCGCTAAAATTGCCGAATTGTTTTTCAATGAAAATGGTGATCGTTATTATAGAATAAAGGTCAACTTTATTACTTTGGATGAAAAAAGCGGCGCCGAAAAGAAAACGGCCGTACAAATGTTGGCTCAAGCCTCCGATTTAAAAGAAGCCATAACGGTTTTGGAAGATGGAATGAAAGGGACGATGGCTGATTATACAATAGCTTCTGTCGTAGAAACGATGATAATGGATGTTTTTCCTTTTTCACCGGATGTAAAAACAAAGACAACAGGGGCCGACCAATGAATATTGCTTTCCGATTGAACCGGATAAAAGAGGATTTACCTGCGAATGTTCGATTGGTAGCCGTTTCCAAACTTCACAAGTTTTCGGCCATTGAGGAAGCATATCATGCCGGACAACGTTTGTTTGGTGAAAATCGCGTACAAGAATTGCTTTCCAAATATGAACAGCTTCCCAAAGATATAGAATGGCATTTTATCGGGCATTTGCAAGTCAACAAAGTGAAGTATATTGCACCTTTTATTGCGATGGTTCACTCGGTGGACAGTATTAAACTATTGAACGAATTGAATGATTATGCAGGTAAATTCAATCGTCGGGTGAAAGTGTTGTTGCAGGTTCATATTGCACAGGAAGAAAGTAAATTCGGTTTTTCCTTTGATGCGATAGAAGATTTTATAAATAATAAAATGCCGGAACGTTTTTCTCATTTGATTATGGCAGGATTGATGGGAATGGCTACTTTTACAGAAGACAAAGAACAGATTCGAGCGGAATTTGCCGGTTTATCCGCTTTGTTTTTCCGGTTGAAAGAAAGTTATTTTTCTGGAAATGAAGATTTTAAGGAATTATCTATGGGAATGAGTGACGATTATCCCATTGCTATTAAAGAAGGGAGTACGCTTATTCGAATAGGAACAAAGATATTTGGAGAAAGAAATTAATTAATCTCTTTATGGAAACTATACTTGAAACAAAATTTGCAGGTTTGAATCTGTCAAACCCTATCATTATAGCGAGTTCAGGATTAACTAATACGGCAGAGAAAAACAGAGAATTGGAGAAAGCCGGAGTAGGCGCTTTGGTTTTGAAGTCTTTGTTTGAAGAACAGATTTCGAAAAATATTGCATCTTTGCTGATGAATGAAGATTTTCAAATGACGAACGAGCACATCCTCCATTATTTTAAAACAAATGAAGTAAATAATTATCTGAAACTGATTCAGGAAACGAAGAATATTTGCCGTATTCCGGTAATTGCCAGTGTGAATTGTTATAAGGATGATTCTTGGATTGAATTTGTTCATCAAATAGAGATGGCAGGCGCCGATGCGCTGGAATTAAATCTGTTTGCGTTGAATACGGATTTGGATGAAGATGTTAATTTTTTGGGAGATGCTTACCTGAGAATTACTCGGAAAGTAAAAGAAATTATTCACATTCCTGTGATCGTGAAAATGGGAAAATACCTTTGTCATCCGGTTGCTTTGATAAATAAATTGTATTCGTTGGGCATTTCCGGAGTTGTTTTATTCAACCGTTTTTATCATCCGGATATTGATATAAACAGATTACAACTAACTTCAGGTCATGTGTTTAGCTCTTATATGGATATCAGCGATACTTTGCGTTGGACCGGAATTATTTCCGGAAAATTGCCTGACGTTTCAATAGCTGCTTCTACAGGGATACATGATTGGGAAAGTATTATTAAATGTATTCTTTCCGGAGCTTCTGCTGTTCAGATTTGCAGTGTTGTTTATCAGCATGGAAACGAGATAATTGCTCAGATGAAACGGAGCATGGAGGAATGGATGCACAGTATGAACTTTGGTTCGTTAAATGAATTTAGAGGAAAACTCAATTATGCTTCAATAGAAGATCCCTCTTTGTATGAGCGGATTCAATTTATGAGGTATTTTTCGAATAGAGACTGAAGACAAATAAAAAATAATATGTTTTTGAAAGGCGCTTTTAAGAACTCATCTATATTGGTGCAGCTATTGATGTTTATCGTAGTGATTATTGCCGGATTTGTTGCAACTAATTTTTTGAGTTCTGTTCTTATTATGATGAAATTTGGAGCTTCCCTGAAAGTTCTTCAGGATGTTATGCAAAATCTCGTGAATTATCCGGGTTTGATGAGAGAACTTCAACTTTTACAAGTGTTGGGAATATTCATATTTCCGGCGATAATTTGTGCATGGTTATTTAGCGACAATTACAGGGATTATCTTCAAATAGATGTCCCCATCTGTTTTCCGGTTATGGGATTAACTATATTAAGCGTATTAGTTGCCGTGCCTTTTTTAAATTTAACTTACCGGATAAACCAACAAATGATTTTTCCTGAATATTTGAAAAGTCTGGAAGAATGGATGAGAAATACGGAAGAGAATACCAATAAAATATCTGAAAAAATACTCTACGTGAGAAATATTTGGGATTTTGTTCTTAATATTTTGATTATCTGTGTTTTAACAGGAATAGGGGAAGAATTTACATTTCGAGGGATCTTACAGAATCTTTTCGGCAAAGTTGTTCGAAATCATCATCTGATTATTTGGATTGTTGCGATTATATTCAGTGCAGTTCATTTTCAGTTTTACGGTTTTGTACCTCGTATGCTTTTGGGCGCTTATCTGGGTTATCTTCTCTACTATACCAAAAATATTTGGGTTCCGGTTTTAGCTCATTTTACCAACAATTGCTTTAGTGTGGTCTGTTATTTCATCTTTCAAGATAATCCTGAAAAAATTGAAGACGCCGATGCCATCGGTTACGGTTCCACCCTGTGGTTATCTGTTGTCTCTTTGGTGTTGTTTATATTTATCTTCCGGCAGATTAAGATAAGGAGCGAAAGAGAAAATCCTTGTTGATATTTTTAAATAACATGTTTATAATATGAAAATAAAGCGGAAATTTGTATCGGGTTCTTTTTGGCTTGTCATGGCTATACATATTATTGTATTTACAGCTATCGGACTTTTTTCAGCTAAAGGCTGGCGGTTGCTTATCGTATTCCTGTCGGGACTGTCGGCTCTATTACTTCTATTTTGGCTTTTACGTTTATATTCAAAAAAACACCCGGAAAGACAGCGATTGGCTGCATTTTTGTCGAAAATAGTTCATTAAGCGGAAAGATTTGAAAAGAAATTGACTAAAATATTTTATAAATCCCATAAAATTCTCATCTTTGTAAGCAAATTCAAAAAAACACTTACAGAATGACTATTTTTCAAAGAAAACCCATTTCGATTCTTCTTTCTGAAGCGAAAGAGAAAGGCGAACACACGTTAAAGAAAACGTTAGGCCCTTATAAATTGATAGCCTTAGGATTAGGCGCTATTATCGGCGCCGGATTATTTTCCATAACAGGAATAGCGGCAGGAAATTACGCTGGGCCTGCTATTACTGTTTCTTTTGTAATCGCCGCTACAGGATGCTGTTTTACCGGATTGTGTTATGCCGAATTTGCTTCGATGCTACCGGTAGCCGGCAGTGCTTATACCTATTCTTATGCTACTTTAGGAGAATTTATTGCATGGGTAATCGGTTGGGATTTGGTTTTGGAATATTCGGTCGCATCTTCCATGGTCAGTATCAGTTGGAGTCGGTATATTGTAAAACTTTTGGAAAGTTTTCAAATTTATCTTCCTCCGGAGCTAACACTTTGCCCTTGGGAAGGAGGAATTGCCAATTTGCCGGCAGCATTCATTATTTTATTGATGAGTTTATTATTAATTCGAGGAACAGAAGGCAGTTCGTGGGTCAATTCCATCATTGTGATTCTGAAGTTAAGTGTTGTCTTGATTTTTATTTTTCTGGGCTGGAAATTTATCGACTCCGACAATTATGTTCCTTTTATTCCGGAAAATACGGGAACTTGGGGTGAGTACGGTTTTAGCGGAATTATCCGGGCTGCGGCTATTGTTTTCTTTGCATTTATTGGTTTTGATGCGGTAAGTACAGCTGCGCAGGAAACTAAAAATCCCAAACGGGATATGCCGATTGGGATTTTAGCTTCTTTGGCCATCTGTGTCGTTTTGTATGTTCTTTTTGCCTATGTGATGACGGGAGTGGCCCATTATACTGCATTTCAAGGGAGAGACGGGATTGCTCCCGTGGCCATCGCCATTGACCGAATGGGTATGCTTTTGCCGGACGGAAGTTTGCAACCGACTTATCCTTGGTTGAATAAAGCCATTATTCTGGCTATTTTAGCAGGGTACTCATCGGTAATATTGGTGATGCTAATGGGACAAAGCCGTATCTTTTATTCCATAAGCCGCGACGGATTAATTCCTAAACTGTTTTCTGAAGTTCACAAAAAATATAGAACTCCTTATAAAAGCAATTTGCTGTTTCTTTTGTTAATCAGTATTTTCGCTCTTTTCATTCCCGCCAATGTAGCGGGCGAATTGACGAGTATCGGTACATTATTAGCATTTATTATTGTTTCTATCGGTATATTAGTCATGCGAAAAAAAATGCCGGATGCTCCGCGCACATTCAAAACACCGTGGGTACCTGTCGTTCCCTTGCTTGGAATACTTACTTGTCTGTTTATGATGGTCTTTCTACCGTTCGATACATGGATTCGTCTCATTCTCTGGATGTTGACAGGGCATGATATTTATATGTTTTATGGTTCGAAACACAGTAAATTAGGCGTCAAAAAAGAAGGTAAATTATTGGCTCAAATAGGATTGGGAATTACCTCATTACTCCTTGTGTTGACGATGATTCATCAAACGCGAATCGGATGGAACAGCGGAAATGCCTTTTCTGTTTTTCTATTGATATTTTCTGTATGTCATATTTTACTATATATCATACAATTACAAAAAAACAAGAAATAAATTAGCTAAATCTTTTTTTTGAGTAGCGTGCGGGAGAATTATATTTTTCTCCGGTGCTTTCTATGTTGTAACCCAATCCGACAAAAGCGGCAAAATGATTTGCATTTTCAGAACGATGTATTAATGCTGTTCGGGATGTAACTTGGCGTTGTGTCTATGGACAGGGATAATCTTGTAGAGCAATAAAACGGGTGTACAATGACCTGAAAGTTCCGTCTTTTCAGGACGTCCCTTATTCTCCAAAACGGAAGACTTTCGAGAATGCTGTCGGAGAAAGTAAAGAACAGAAGAATTATTTTTCGTAGCGCCTCAAAAAAAGATTTAGCCTGCGTTATTTTTTTATTTTTTCGTGGAATACAGTTCTGATATCAGTCATTTTAGGGATTACACAATTTTCTGTCGTATTTGAGATAAAAAATCAGTCATTGCTTCGTAATCTTTTAATTCAATGATTTTCAAGAGATTTGCCAATTCCTCTCTGATTTGTTCCAATTGTTCCGGTGTATGCGGATTAAATAAAATTTCAGTTAACAGATAATCGTCTTCCGACATCAACCCGCGTGCAATCGTCAAGTGCTTTTTAAAGGTAGTCCCCGGAGCTTCCTGATGTTTCATTACGGAAGCAAAAACTAAACTGGAAGCAAAAGGAATAGATAACGAATAGGCGACCGTTTGATCGTGAGCTTCAAACGAATATTCGAAGATATTCAATTTTAACGAATTATATAAATCGCGAAAAAAAACTTTTCCCAAATGATTTGATTCGGAAATGATAATGGCATTTTCGGAAGACAAGCTATTTAGATTGGCAAAGGTTGGGCCGAACATCGGGTGAGTAGAAACGAAAGGTCTCCCGTTTTGTTCATAAAATGCCTTTAATCCTGTTTTTACGGAAGCGATATCCGAAAGGATACAGGAATTGGGAATGTAGGGGAGGGTTTGTTTGAAAGCTTCTATCGTATATTGAACGGTTGCCGCATTAATCAATATTTCCGGTTTGAAATCGGCAATTTCTTTCGGATCGCTCATTCGAATACAATTGTATGTAAACCGCAATTTTTCCGGATTACAATCGAAAATTGCAACTTCGTGCTCAAAACTCAACACATCGGCGAAAAAAGATCCCATTTTTCCGGCGCCTAATATTTGTATTTTCATTGATTTAAAACTTCTATTTGTTGTCGAATCGATTCTTCGTGAATGGCTTCCAATATTGTTTTCATAAAAGCGCCGTCTATTCCCATCCCTTTTGCTCCGTTCACACGTCTATCCAGTATTTCATCGTAACGAACGGTTTGAAGTACCGGCATATTATGCTCTTTTTTGTATTGCCCTATTTCCCTGGAAACCCGCATTCGTTTCGCCAGAATAGCCAGTAATTCATCATCTATTTGATCAATTTGTTGACGAAGTTCGGTTAAACTTTCGGTCGTTTGTTTGGTATCTCGAATCACCAAAAGATTTACAATGTAAGACAAAATGTCGGGATTTATTTGTTGATCTTTGTCGCTCCATGCTTTGTCGGGGTCGCAATGCGCCTCAATCATCAATCCGTCGTAATTCAAGTCCATAGCCTGCTGAGACAGGGAAGCGATTAACTCTCGTTTTCCGCCGATATGACTTGGATCCGACAGTAAAGGCAAATTGGGAATCCGTCTTTTCAATTCAATCGGAATATGCCACTGAGGAAGGTTACGATACATTTTTTTATCGTAGGAACTGAATCCTCTATGAACGGCTGCAATTTTTCGAATGCCGGCATTATAAATCCGTTCAATAGCTCCAATCCACAATTCCAAATCGGGGTTTACCGGATTTTTAATTAATACAGGGCCTTCAAATCCAGTTAATATCAAGGCATCTGCAATTTCTTGAACGGCAAAAGGATTAACGGATGTTCTTGCTCCTATCCACAAAATGTCAATACCGTATTCAACCGCTTTTATTATGTGGTTTTTAGTTGCTACTTCGGTTGCTACATACATTCCCGTTTCTTTTTTCACCTGTTGCAACCAGGAAAGACCGCTTGTACCGATTCCTTCAAAACCGCCCGGTTTTGTTCGAGGCTTCCAAATACCGGCTCTGTATATTTTAAATCCTTTATTTGCTAATTCACGAGCGGTGGTCATTACTTGTTCTTCTGTTTCAGCGCTGCATGGACCTGCTATGATCAGAGGTCTTTGATCACTGATTCCGGGTAATAAAATTGATTCTAATTCCATATTTTAGTTACAGTAAATGGTTTACAACATATTATTATTTACTATTTCATTTGTTTATTTTTATTAATATATCTTGCACTCTGTCTTGTGTTCGATTATTCGTTTCAGCGCTTCTCGCAACCTTTCTTCTTTACAGCAAAGCGAAATACGAATGTATTTATTTCCGTTGCTTCCGAAAATAAATCCGGGAGTAACAAATACATTTGTTTCATATAACAGTTGATTGGCCAGTTCGCCGCTGTTTATATATTTTTCCGGAATTTTTCCCCACAGAAACATTCCGGATTGTTTCGGATCGAACGTACAATTCAAAACTTGCATAATTTCCTCTGCAATCCGACGGCGTTTCCGGTAAATTTCGTTTATACCGGCATACCATTCTTCCGAAACGAGAAGCGCTTTAGCTGCCGCCAACATCATCGGCTTAAATTGTCCGCTGTCGATATTACTCTTCACTTTCAAAATCCATTGTACAAATTGGGGATTAGATGCCAGCATGGCTATCCGCCAGCCCGGCATATTTTGAGATTTACTTAATGAATTTAATTCGATACAAATGTCTTTTGATCCTTCTATCTCCAAAATACTCAATGGATTATCATTCAATATAAAACTGTATGGATTATCGTTACAAATTACGATTCCATGCTTTTTTCCGAAAGCAACTAATTTTTGAAATAATTCCTTCGTTGCCGGAGCGCCTGTCGGCATATTGGGATAATTGACCCACATCAGTTTCACTTCCGATAAATCCAGCTTCTCCAGCGCATCAAAATCGGGATGCCAATTATTTTTTTCTTTCAAATCATAAGTTATCACCCGTGCTTCTATCAAATTACTTACCGAACTGTAAGCCGGATAGCCCGGATTGGGAACTAATACAGCATCTCCATGATTCAGAAAAGCGAGAGAAATATGCAATATACCTTCTTTAGAACCAATCAGAGGTTGAATTTCCGTATCTGAATCCAAATCGACGCGATACCATTTTTTATACCAGCCGGCAAAAGCCGCACGCAACTCCGGAATACCGGTATAAGGCTGGTATCCGTGTGAATGGGGTTGTTGAGACGAATTGCATAATATTTCAATTGCTTCTTCGGAAGGAGGTAAATCCGGACTTCCCACGCCAAGGTTAATAACATCCAATCCTTTTAGATGCATTTCTCCTATTTCTTTCAATTTTTTAGAAAAATAATATTCGCTGACAGCAGCTATTCGTCCGGCTGGTTTTATGTTGTTTTTTTCAAAAAGTTTCTCCTGCATTTCCTTCATTTTTTCCTTCTTTTATTTTATATTCCTCATATTCGCCAAGTATTTTGAAATCTTTGGTTAAAGGACGAATAGCGTCCAATCCCTGCTTGTATTTCAGTAGATTATGAAACGTTAAATCGACATAGAAAAGATACTCCCATTCTCGTCCTAAAATCGGAAGTGATTGGATTTTTGTCAGATTCAAATCGTAAAAAGAAAGGATAGTCAACACTTTGGACAAACTTCCTTCCGTATGAGGGAGGGTAAAAACGATCGATGATTTATTGATTTCCGAATGTTCGAGTAAGTCTTCTGCCGGCCTTCGATTGGCCAACAGAAGGAAACGGGTAAAATTTCGTTCGTTGGTTTCGATACATTCTGCTAAAATTTTCAGGCCATACAAATCGGCAGCATATCCGCTACAAATAGCCGCATGTCCTTTTAGTTTATTGTCGGCTATTAATTTTGCACTTAAAGCAGTATCTTCTTTTTCAACAATTTTCACATGCGGCAAGGTATCCAAATAATCGGCGCATTGCATTAGGGCAATCGGATGCGAATTTACTTCGACAATTGTTTCTAAAGTTTCATCGGGAAGCGCTGCCAAGCTATGAGAAATACGTATTTTTTGTTCGCCGATAACAACCAAACCGCTTTCTCGAATTAACTCATGGTTTTGCAATAAACTTCCGGCGATGGTATTTTCGATAGCCAGAATACCTGTCAATTCCGGTTCTTTTTTTACAATTGCAATCACATCTTTGAAGTGATTACAGGGAAGAACGTCTATTTCCCCTTCTCCTTTTTCATTGAAGTAAACACGAGCTGCGATTTCGTGATATGCACCTTTGATTCCCTGTATGGCTACTGTTTTCATTTTTCTATTTTGTTCTATAAAAAAATCCTGCCGTTTCGACAGGATTTTCTATTTTTACATCTTTGTTTTATTATACAAAACCCTGTCTTACTCGCTATTAAAGTAAAAGTAAAAAAAAGAATATGTAAAATAAAATCGACTCATTAATTCTGTTTTTTCATAAAAAAACGGTACAAATGTAATACTTTTTTTAAAAAGACAATGCATAATTCAAATAAATTTACGTTATTTGTAAAATAATACTTAATTTATTAATGTAATGAAACTGTTATTACTAAGTAATTCAACAAATCCCGGAGAAGCATATTTGGGATGGTCAAAGCCGTATATTAAATCTTTCTTGGGCGACATTCCGACAACGGCTGTTTTTATTCCTTATGCAGCTGTTTCTTTCAGTTATGATGAATATGAAGCTAAAGTAGATAAGGTCTTTTCAGAGTTGGGATGTAAAATAACCGGCGTGCATCATGCATGGAATCCTGTTCAGGTTGTAGAAAAAGCTGAAACCATTGTTATCGGCGGAGGGAACACTTGGCGCCTGGTTCAACAAATGCGCGAATACGGATTGATAGAAGCTGTCAAGCAGAAAGTTGAGGCAGGTACGCCTTACATCGGTTGGAGCGCAGGCAGTAACGTGGCTTGTCCGAGTTTAAGAACTACGAACGATATGCCGATTGTAGATCCGCACGGTTTTGACACTTTAAATCTTATCCCTTTTCAGATTAATCCTCATTATTTGGATGTACATCCCGAAGGTTTTGGAGGCGAAACCCGTGAAGACCGGATTAAAGAATTTATAGAAATCAATCCTGACGTCTTCGTCTTAGGATTAAGAGAGGCTTGTCTATTGAAGAGAGAAAACAATGAACTGAAATTGATCGGTTCCAAAACAGCCCGGTTATTTAAAAAAGGCTGTACAGCAAAAGAATTAACCCCCCAAGAGGATTTGTCTTTTTTGTTGGAAAACACAATTCCTCAACTACCTTATTGCTGAGTTTTTTACAGCATAGTTAAAAAAGTGAAAGGGAAGACCGCAGGTCTTCCTTTGTTTTCGTCTTTTATCCAAACCGTGCTGCGCCACATTCCGTCGGGAATGTATCGCTCGGTAGAAACTTTTGGTGCGGTTGCCCTGATTTTTATCCGTCTGTGTGGAATTGAAAATTTTCATGTATCTTTGTGTTCAAAAGTAAAATCATGTCGAAAAACAAACAACCCCTTATTTTTATCACAAATGATGATGGAATCCATGCAAAAGGAGTAAATGAATTAATAGAAGGAGTCCGGTCTTTAGGCGAAATTGTAGCCATCGCGCCGGACATTCCCCGTTCGGGAATGTCAGGCGCCATAAGCGCTTTGAATCCCATCCGTTTGAATCTTGTAAAAAAAGAAAAAGAACTTACAATTTATAGTTGTACGGGAACTCCTGTCGATTGTGTTAAATTAGGCGTAAATGAAATATTGGACCGGAAGCCGGATTTAATTATTTCAGGAATCAATCACGGCTCAAATTCTGCAATATGTGTGATTTATTCGGGAACGATCGGAGCCGCGTTAGAAGGATGTGTTTTAGGAATCCCGTCTATTGGGGTTTCTTTGACCGATCATTCGCCTTCCGCCGACTTTGCGCAAGCTGTGAAATACGGGAAATCGGTCGCCGAAAAAGTATTGAAAGACGGATTACCCAAAGGCATCTGCCTGAACTTGAATGTTCCGAATATTCCGGATGTAAGAGGGTTGAAAATTTGTTCTCAAACACCGGGGCATTGGACAAAAGAATTTCAAACGGCAAAAGACCCTGCGGGACATACGGTTTACTGGTTATCCGGCGAATTTCTGAATGAAGATCCTGATAATGAACAAAACGATGAGTGGGCTTTATCGCATGGATATGCCGCATTAGTGCCTTTGCAGTTGGATATGACGGCATACCGTTTTTTTAAAACGATGAGTTTTGAATGATAAACGGTATCGTTTCGTTTATAATTTATAGTAAAAATACATGAAATATTTCCTGATAGCAGGCGAAGCCTCCGGCGATTTACATGCGTCTAATTTAATGCGTGCGCTGAAGAATGTAGATCCGGAGCCGGATTTTCGATTTTTCGGAGGAGATCTGATGCAATCGGCAGGAGGAACGCTTGTCAAGCATTATCGTGATTTGGCATTTATGGGATTCGTACCTGTCTTAATGAATCTCCGCACGATCTTTGCCAACATGAATTTATGTAAAGAGGAAATCAAAATTTACAAACCGGATGTTGTAATTTTGGTGGATTATCCGGGTTTTAACCTCAAGATTGCCAAATATGTAAAACAACAATTGCATATCCCCGTTTACTATTATATTTCGCCCAAAATATGGGCATGGAAAGAATACCGCATTAAAGAAATCAAAAAGCAGATCGACAAAATGTTTTGTATTCTTCCTTTCGAAGTGGAATTTTATAAAAAACATCAATTTCGAGTGGATTATGTGGGAAATCCAACTGTGGATGCGCTTGCAGATAGGGATTATAAAGAAGAAACTTTTGAAAATTTTATTCGTTTCAACCGCCTTGAGAATAAATCCATCATAGCGCTTTTGGCAGGAAGCAGGAAGCAGGAAATAAAAGACAATCTTCCCGCAATGTTGCATGTTGCCGCTTCTTTCAAAAAATATCAATTGGTTATTGCAGGCGCTCCGGGAATTGAGGCTTCTTATTACGAGAAATTTACAAAAAAAGAGAATGTCCATATCGTATTCGGACAAACTTATCGTCTCCTTCAACAAGCTAAAGCAGCTTTGGTAACTTCGGGAACGGCTACTTTAGAAACAGCTTTGCTCCGGGTTCCTCAAATGGTTTGCTATAAAGTTCCTTTTCCGCGCGTCAGTTCTTTTATCTTTGAAAAATTCTTTTCCTGTAAATATATCTCACTGGTGAATTTGATAGCCGATAAAATGGTAGTCAAAGAATTATTTGGAAAACAATTCTCTCTGCAACAAATTCGTAATGAACTGGATTTGTTGCTTCACGATGAATTTTACCGAGCAAAAATGGATAAAGACTATCAAGAAATAATAGAAAAATTAGGCCCGCCGGGGGCGTCCGGCAAAACGGCGCAATTATGCAAAATACGATGATTGGTTACTTTCCAGCCTCTATTTATATTTTATCCCTTTTCGTTATTTTTCGTGAGGAACAAAATCGACGGTATTATTTTCTTTGATATACGAAACAGATTCCGTCAAGGCTTCCATAAATTTACCAAAATCTTCTTTATACAAAAATATTTTATGTTTTTCAAAATGAACAGATGAAGCGTTTTCTTCCATCACCTTTTTACTTTCTGTAATAATCAAAAACAATTCTCCTTTTCGATTTTGTTTTACATCCAAATAATAGACTCGCTTGCCGGCTGTAACTGTTTTAGAAAAAATAATATTGTGCTCACGATTATCATCTTTCTCTTTCTTAAAATTATCTCTTAGCTCCATGAATAGAATATTAAATTATAAAATGCGTTCTGCGTGCAAAATTGCTCATAATTATTTGAATAAACAAGTTTTTTTATTATCAAAATCAACTGTACCGGAATATTTTCATAATTATAATAGAAGATTAAACGAAAAACATTACCTTTGCAGTCAAAACTGAGAAGATTTTTGAAATGATTAATCGCATTCTTATCCGTATTAAAGTACTTCAGATAGTTTATTCATACTATCAAAAAGGGAGTGAAAATTTAAATAGCGCAGAAAAAGAATTGGAGCGCAGCTTACAAAAATCATACGATTTGTATCATTGTCTTCTTCTATTGGTTACGACGCTTACAGATGCGGAACAAAGAAAAATAGACGCATTGAAATATAAATATCTTCCTACAAAACAAGAACTTAACCCGAATACTCGATTGATGGACAATCGTTTTGCAGAGCAACTGAGAACCAATGATACACTCGAAAGATTTATAAACCAATATGGTGTAATCTGGAACGAAAACGATACCGTTTTTGTCCGCAATTTATTGAATGAAATCTTACAATCCGATATCTACAACGAATACATCCAATCGCCGGACAGTTATGAAGCAGACCATAAATTTTGGCGAAAAGTTTTCAAAGATATCATTTTAGGGGATGAAACGCTTTTCGATATTTTAGAAGAAAAAAATATCTATTGGAACAGTGATTTGGAAATTATCGGCACATTTGTGTTAAAAACAATCAATCTATTTGATACTGAAACACTTGCAACTCAAGAATTACTTCCAATGTTCAAAAACGATGAAGATCATCAATTTGCCGTCCGGTTACTTCATAAAACCATTTTGGAATATGACGAGAACGAAGCGTTAATTAACCGGCAAATTCAAAATTGGGATTTGGAACGTATCGCATTAATTGATTTATTTATTATGCAGATTGCTCTTTCGGAAATTAAAAATTTTCCATCTATCCCTGTTAATGTAACCCTAAACGAATATATCGACTTGGCAAAATATTATAGTACTCCCAAAAGCGGCCATTTTATCAACGGTGTTTTGGATAGTATTGTTAATGAATTAAAAACTAACGGTATTTTATTTAAAGACTAAGGGTATAATTTAAGATAAAATCACTATATTTGCCACTAAAAAATATTTTATTAAATAAAAAGTTACAAACATGAATTTATTAAGCATTTTATTACAAGCCGGCGGGGCCGCAAGCGGAGGCAGCTATACGGGAATTATCATGATCGTTTTGTTGTTTGCCATCATGTATTTTTTTATGATTCGTCCGCAACAAAAACAAAGAAAAGAGATTGAAAAACAACGCGCAGCACTTGAAGTAGGACACAAAGTAGTAACAGCGGGAGGCGTTCACGGTAAATTAAAAGAAATCAATGATACTACATACGTCATAGAAATCGCAGAAGGAGTGAAAATTAAGATTGATAAAACATCAGTATTCGCAGCGCCTGATGGAAATCAAACGAATAAATAGGATTTATATTAAAAGGAAGACCGGAGCATTTTTCAAAAGTCAAAAATGGAAAAATCTTTTGGTCTTTCTGATTTTTGTCGCTCTTGCTCTCTGTTTCTGGATCTTACAATATTTTCAACAAAAAGTGGAACGCGAAATTTATATTCCGATTCGCTATTCTAATATCCCGAAAGAATTAGTTATAAATAATACCTTGCCGGATAAGTTTACGCTCAAATTAGCAGATAAAGGAACGGTTTTTCTGAAATATTTCTTTAATAAAAATTATACGGATATTAATATTAACTTAAAAGATCTTCCGCTTAATAAAACCTCTTATACAATTGACCGGCGGGTTTTAAGTTCTTATATTCAAGATTTTTTACTAAATACCACTCAATTAATCACATTTAACCCGGAAGCACTTCAATTTAATTATTCCCCACTGGAAAAAAAAGAAATTCCCATAACCATTGCCGGAAAAATAGCCGCCGCTACCGGTTATATATTCACCGATAGTTTAACTTTGAATCCTTCAAAAATATGGATTTACGGAAATAAAAAAACACTGGATGAAATTCAATTCATCTCCACTACAGAGGTAAAAGAAGAACATGTACAAAAGAAACTACATTTGACGCTCAACCTGAACGCTCCTAAGGGAGTACGTTTATCAACCGAAAAAGTAGAAATAACCGGAAACGTTGAAGAATATACGGAAAAACGATTCGAATTGCCGGTTACGTATTACAATTCACCTGAAAATATCCATCTGCGTTTTTTCCCATCAACAGTAGAAGTAATTTGCCAAGTCGCATTAAGTAAATATGCGCGTGTCGGCGCAAACGACTTGAATGTGGGAGTTGACTATCAAAAACTTTCTCAAAATCAAGAAACAAATATTCCTCTCGACTTAAATCGAAAACCTCAATGGTTGATTAATTATCGAATCATTCCGGATAAAGTGGAATATCTGATCGAACAAAAAAAAGATTTATGAAAACAATAGGAATAACCGGAGGAATTGGAAGCGGAAAGTCGATTATTTCCAAGCTTTTCGAAACAAAGGGAATTCCTGTTTATATTACTGATATAGAAGCCGGAAAACTCAATAATTCTTCTTTCGAAATACGGAAAAAATTATCCGGCAGATTTGGTACTGAAATCTATTCCGACGGCGTATTAAACAACAAAATGCTCGCTTCGCTGATTTTTAATGATTCCGACCATCTTGCTTTTGTCAATTCCGTCGTTCATCCCGAAGTATATAAAGATTTTCTGGAATGGAAAAAAAAATATTCGAAAAAAAATTTCATTGGAATAGAATCCGCTATCTTATTTGAGTCCGGATTCAATAAATATGCGGATATTACGGTGGCTGTTCTTGCCCCAATCGAAATACGAATTCAACGGGTACAAGAAAGAGATCATTTGGATAAAGAAGCCGTTTTATCCAGAATCCAAAATCAAATGTCTGATGAAGAAAGAGTTGATTTGGTAGATTATGCAATTATAAATGATGGAGCGAGTGCATTGCTTCCACAAGTAGAAAATTTATTTGAAATGCTAAAATTCAGAGAATTTGTTTAATTTTGTGTTGTTATACTAAAAATATATTTTTATTATGCTAAAAAAAATCTTATCTGTTTCCGGTAGATGCGGTCTTTTCAAGTTAATTTCTCAAGGAAAGAACTTGTTTATTGTAGAATCATTAATAGATCACAAACGAATCCCTGTATATATGAGAGATAAAATCATATCATTGGAAGATATTTCCATATATACCGACGAAAAAGAACTTCCTTTAAGAGTCATTCTCAATAAAATCAAAGAAAAAGAAAACGGACAAGCAATCAGTTTCAATCCATCCGTCAATCCGGAAGAATTGAAAGCCTATTTTGAAACCATTCTCCCAAATTTTGATAAAAAACGTGTCTATCCTTCCGATATAAAGAAAATTATATCATGGTACAACTTATTACTCAAAGAGGGAATAACGGATTTTGGAAGTGAAGAGAATGAAAAAAATGAAGCGAGTGAAGAAAACGAAGCGAGTGAAGAAAACAATTCTTAATTAAAAAACAATATGTTTGAGTATGATGAAGAAAATGCGGTGAAATTTATTCAAAATTATCTTCCGCAAGATTTAAAGGACCGGTTTACCGAAGACGACCTTTACTATATATTGGACATCATTTGTGAATTTTACGAAAAAAGAGATTGGTTGGATGAAGAAGACGAGGAAAAAGAAGAAGAAGAATTGATACAATTCATTATTAACCAGTCTATAAAAGATAAAATAGGTAATTTTACTAAAGATGAAATTCAGCTTGTTTTGGTTGCAGAGGCTGCTTATTCGGACACATTAGATATTCCTGAATAATTTTGGTATGAATTTTGTGGTTAATTAAAAAATCTTTGAAACAATAAAATATATTGAACATAAAAAATAAATAGTTCTTGGTTATATAAATCAGGATAAAGTTGATAATCATAATTTAAATTATTAAAAAAAAGAAAGATGAAAAGAGTAAGTTTATTTGCAAGCTTGTTATTAAGTGTCGCCATTATTTTCTCAGGATGTAATGTAAGCAACACAGCGAAAGGAACGGGAATCGGCGCGGGTGCCGGCGCAGGTGTCGGCGCGGGTATCGGTGCTTTGATAGGCGGAGGTAAAGGGGCTGCTTGGGGTGCAGGTATCGGCGCTGTATTGGGCGGTACTGCCGGTGCTTTGATAGGCAACAAAATGGATAAACAAAAGAAAGAATTGGAAGCAATCAAAGATGCTCAAGTAGAAAGCGTAAATGATGGACAAGCCATCAAAGTTACTTTCGACTCCGGTATTCTTTTTGCAACCAATTCGAGTACATTGAACACCGCTTCCAGAAATTCATTAACTCAATTTGCTAATTCTTTGAAAACCCATTCGGATACCGATGTTGAAATATATGGTCATACCGATAGTACCGGTAGCGATAAAATCAATATCCCACTTTCCAAAGAAAGAGCAAATTCAGTAGAAAGATTTTTGGAAACGCAAGGTATCGGCGTTTCCCGCATGAAAGTTGATGGTTTAGGTTCTTCTCAACCGGTTGCCGATAACAGTACGGCTGCCGGTAAAGCGCAAAACCGCCGCGTTGAAATCTATATTCTTCCGAATGCTAAAATGATTCAAGAAGCGCAGGCAGGAACTTTGAAATAAGAATCGAAAGGTAAATTTTCAAAGAAGTTGTTGAGGCTGTCTCAAAAGGTCATTTTTAGATCAATTACCCCCGTTATAATATCGGGGGTAAAATCACAAAAATTAGACTTTTGAGACAGCCTCATTTTCTTCTGCCCTCCGCAATTTTTCGGCATTTGAAACAAACTTTTGGTAGTCGACAAAACCAAACATCTATTTTTTAATTCGTTAGATCTTGTTTATTTCGCATCCCTTAATCAATCGAATCATTCTGAAACGCAACGGACCGTTAAGCCGTGAGCGCGACTGGGCGTATACACTGCACTAATGCTCCCGCTTGTAAAGTAGAGGCCGTACGAGCTAGTACCTGTAACAGCGCTACTCCAATAGTAGCCGATGGAACCGACACTGGTCTGCGCACCACCAGTACGGTTACGGTACCCTGCGGCGGGCAAGAAAAGAGCGGTAGGTTTGTTTGCGCCACCGGGCTTAATCAGGTAGCCTGGTGTACCTGCGCCGTTGTCTTGCCAAACCCAAGTGTTGTTTGATGCGATTTGTACCCATTCTGCCTGAGTAGGAACGCGCCAAGTAGCGCCTAATTCGGACCAACAGGGATCTAAATCGGTAATACCGTTTACGGGATCACCCCAAGTCCAAGCATGGGCAGGAGCAGTAGCCGAATTTGCAGCCGTTTCAGGATATTGACGCCAATCATACGTGCCGGCGTTACGTTGAATAAATTTGCCGTAAAGAGCAGTTTCACTATTTTTAATTTGTCCGTCTTCATCATTCAGTTTAGAAATTTCAACACCACTTGTTGTACTTAAATAAGTATTGGCAGTACCGACAGCAAGCATTTTACGTTTTTGATGACCGTCTGCTTTACGTCCCCATTCATACCAATCGCCGTAAACCGTGGGATCATAAGCTTTATCATTGACGCCAGATGCTGTAGCAGAAGGTTCATAAGCAATTTGATCAGCCAACGATAAATCATCTTGCTCTGCACCCAAGTTGGCATTGGCAACTTTTATCCAGCCGCCGTTGGCAAGGCGAGCGCCGGTGCCGTAAACAACGCGACCGGTACCGCTAATGCCATACTGCGAACCGCTAACCACCACGCAATAAAACTGATAAACTTTTCCGGCTTCGGTGATGCCGTAACTTGCCAGGTCGGAACTACCAATGAAGAGGGTATCCCTTGTAGCGTTTTCAATGGCTGTGGAAAGCAAAGTCTCCGGATCACGTTTGTACCATTGATAGGTAAATCCTGTTCTATCTACAGCAGCCAACTCAAAAGTCAAAGTATCGGTTAATGATCCGTCAACTCCCAACCAGAGAAACCCCGGCTGACGC
>JAIRLY010000174.1 GCA_031259075.1 Dysgonamonadaceae bacterium
GATGCCAACTCGCTGCAATCGGTTCTCCTATCAAAGGCGATTTGAAATATGGATTCGACCGCTCAAATAAAGATGCAAGTATCTCTCTTATTGCCTACTCAATAGCTTTTGTCCACCCCGTAAAAAAAGAAACGGTGAACATCATCGCCCCACTACCGAATACCGATATTTGGGGCGTGTTTGAGAACGTTGTGAAAGAAATAAATAATTCCCCGGAATGAACCGTCTATTCCCGCTCGGGAAAGGCGTCTTGGAACGTTTCGGGTTTGCTATGAATGAAGATGATGATACGACTTTTTTTCTCACCTGATAGAAATTTTTTTTTCTCTTGATAGAAATTTACGGCTCACCTGATAGTAGTATCAAATCCGCAAAATGTAAGAAAACAGCATATTGTAGAAAATACAACTCATAACCCAACTGTTAGTCTTTAGCCTTTATTAACTCTGGGAATATTCAAGCACAAAAACCAATTTGTCTTGCAAGTAAGAATATAGTTCGGCATATTCTTCGGCGGCTTGCCTAAAGGATTGCAGTGATTGATACTGCCACATCTTGGACAATTCATACTCTTTATTTTGGCTGCAAAGGTAAGAAAAATTTCTATACTAAATTAACAATACCTTTTTTTATCCGGACGATCGTTCTTATTTTAGATTTTAGATTTGGCTGACGCCAGCCGTTCATCGTTCATATTTTCGGTATCAAATCGTTTATTTTATTTTGCATGTTTTCAAAAAACAGGCTTCGTTCTTGTTTCAATCTGTGGCTGATTAACATTGATTTTGAAATCAATTCGTTTATATCTTTACAAATGTCGGAGCATATCTTTTCATCGTTAGTAAACAGGCTGTTAGCAGTATAAAGTCGAATATCGCAATCGGTTTTTTTGCCGTTCCGTATCAGTATAATATTGTTTGTCACATCAACAGGACTAACATACAGATAAAAGGACGCTTGTTGATTTTTTCTGGTTCCCGCGCCCGCTTCTTTCTCTACTATGCGTGTCAATTCCAATAACTGCTTCAGCAGGGATAATACGGTTTCTTTATTTTCGAAACATTTTGATGTGGCACAATACTTCAGCGATTGCAGTATTCCGGATATCGTATGATCGCACCATATTTCTTTTACCGACGGTATCTGCATGTACACTTCTGTCATCTGTTTATAGAGCGGTATGATCAAATCTTTATCTAAAAATTGTTCGTAAAAATATTCATAAGAAATATCTTGACCGTTCAGTATCTTATACCGTTCATACAGTTTGAAATACAATAATTCGGGATAGTATGGAAAATAATAAAACGGAATCTCGGCGGCTGTGAAAATAAATTCACAGTCAGTTGATTGTGATAATGCATTATGCCTTTCGCATAATTGTTGCAAATATTGTGTATAAGTATCTTTAACTGCAGGATTGACTGCTAAATATTCGAATAACATATCCTGCCCGGAATGGTAATTCATTATTTTGTCCATAGAAATATTGTATTTACTGCACAAAATACAGAGTTCACTGAGTTTGAGTTCTGTTTCGCCTTTGATTCTCTGGTAAAGCGCTGTTGTACCTATATTCAATACCTCTTCAAGTTGATATATAAATCCGATGTTTTTCGGTATTTGGGCTTTTATAAGGCTAAATAAATATGCCTGTTTTTCTTGCCAATGCTGTTTTTTTTGCTCATTTCTTTTCATCTCGTATTCATATTATATTAATATCATATTAATATCTTTTACGGTGCAAAGGTAAATATTTTTTTATTTCTCCAATATTTTTTCTTTTTTTGAAGTAACTGAGCAGTTAAAAATTTGGTTTATAACGGTTAAATCAAAAAAATCCAATTTTTTTTTTCCGCAAAAACGGGAATTTTTCAACTTTTTTTTCGCAAAACGAGATTTTTTTTTAAGGAAGTCGAATTTTTTCCGGTTTTTCCGCAAATATGTTGTTGGATTTACGAATTTTTTCCGGTTTTCCGAAAAAAACGAAAAAAATCATATATGTTGTCGCAAAATCAGTTTTTTTGCAAGAAAAACACGATTTACCTTTGTCGTTGAATTTGATACGGTTTTTTGATAAGAAAATATAAAGTATGGAACGGATTTTTAAGTTGGTTAGAGGGTTTTTCCCGAACAGATTCAGGGAAACAAAAGAGCAGAAATCGCTTGCTGAGCGGACATTGTTGCTCAGCTGGGCGTCGTATTCGGGACTTGCTGTTGCAAAGCGCTCCGGATGTTTTATGCCGACCGGTATCCGAAATGAAATCCCAACTCCAAAACAACAAAGTCGAAATGAAGAAGCGCTTAAATTAGCGCAACAAATACTTGATAAAGAAGTAAAAATCCTTTCTCCTGCTATTCTCCAAGCCATTAAAAATGATACACGGCAAATGATTGAGAATCGTAAAGCGGAGAAGAACGTTCCGGCGCCTGAAAGCCGGACGAGTTTCGAAACCCCAACAACAAGACGACAAAAAACATGGCGCGATAAGTTTTCGGAAACCGTTCCGAAAACATTCGCGCCTCCGGAATGAGATGATATGGCGCCTCTCTCTGTTCCAGCAAGCCATATTGCCAATCAAAACCGGAAAACAAATGGGTTAATTTTGACTGATTTACTTTCGGATGGAACAGTAAAACAAATATCGGTATATTTCAGATTCCGCTTTTGGCGATAGAAAATACCACAAAAAGGGTAAGAACCCTTTAAGAAATAATAATTAATTATTAATTTTTTGTCTGCAATAAAGGAGCAGACGTTAAATATTAAAGATATGAAAAGAATTAAATTAGCCTTAATAGGCATCATTTGTTTAACCATATTTGGTTATGTACAGAGTTGTAGCGATAGCACAACAGAAATAGAACAAGTCCCGAACTTGGATATCCCTGAGGAATTCAATGAAGTAGGGAAATTACACAATGAAGGTTTGGAGTATGTGTTTAATGAGTTAAAAGTAGCGGCTATAGAATATACAAAAAATCCGCAACTGAAAGGTCATACTTTTTTGGAAAATCACGACGAGTTCGTCAGGCAAGCAACATTGAAATTTTGTCAACATAATAAAAAGATGCAATCTCATTTTGATTTATGTGAAAATGTTCTCAATAACAATAACATACTTTTGAAATCTGGTACAACAAATATTAATAATCCGATTATAGCACAATTGTTGGATGAAACGAAAGTTCTCATAAGAGAAAACATAAAGAAAAAAAATGATTTATCTCTTCTTAAAGTACAATTGGATGCAATCAATAATAAAGCAGCAAATATTTTATCAGAACAAGATGCTATCGTTATATATTGTGCTACTAGTATCGGTTATGCCTCATACCAGTATTGGACGGAGAATTACAGAAAATGGTATTTTGCTATACATTATCCTGAAATTCTTGAACAATACAACGATGATGAACTGAATCAACTCCAATTAAAAAATGGTAAAATAAGAACGAAA
>JAIRLY010000226.1 GCA_031259075.1 Dysgonamonadaceae bacterium
GGGCCATTTTCGTAATCTTCAATGGCAGGATAGGAAGTTTCTGTTTTTGTCAGTTCGCTTTTTTGGAATTGCCGGTTTTTGAACATCCAGCAGTCCCAACCTCCGAGCCGGTTTATCCAACGAATATAAAAAGGGCTTACCGGATTGCATGGTTGGTCTATTCCTGTTGTTTTGTTTTCCGGCTCGAGCAGTCCGGTTGAAACTACAATTTCTACTCCTGCATTGGTTGTTATAGGGTCGTTGAGGTTGTCGGCGAGCGCGAAAGCTAATGCTTCAGTGGTTATTGAAACGGTATTTGTTCCGTCGGGTACGGATAGTGTCAGGTGTTTTTGTGTGAATGAATTTTCGTTGAGTGTTATTCCGTTCAGGTTGATGTATGTTGTGTTGGGGAATGTGAGGAAGGAAACAAAGAGGGGATAGTTTTTGTATTTTTTCAGTTCGTGGAATCCGGTTAGGAATGTTCCGCACAGAGGCGTCATGTCGTATTGTCCGCGTCGTTGTGATACGGCGCGGATGGCGGTTGAGTTAAATGATGCGCCGGTTTGCGTAGAGCCGAATTCGACCTGTAATAGTTTGTCGATAAAAATATTTTCAATCACAGTTGTTTGTTCGTTTTTGAATCCTGACTTGATGAGTTCCGTCAGGTTATAGCGTGCTTTCCCATTCAGGTATTCTCGGCTCAGTTCGTATGTGTTTCCATCTACGTTGATGGTTATATCAGCTGATGTTTCGTTTCCTTGTTGCAATTCCAATAGCAGGGGATTGAAAGCGCCGCTTATTGCTGGGGGTTGTGTCAGTATGTTCATGTTATTTGGATTATGAATTATGAATTTGATTGAGGGTTTCTTGTCTGTATAGTGTTGAGAGCCTGCCGGAGAGTCGTTCGGCGAATTCCTTGATTGGGGTATCGAATATGTCGAGTTTGTAGCCGAGTCGGTGCAGTTGTGATCCTTCTTTGCGGATGGTCCATGCGATTGCGTTTGCCATGCGGTTGAGGTCTTTTTCGTCCTTGTGGCTTAGTCCCTTGGCAATGATCCACCGTTTGATGATTTCGTTGAAATGGTAGGGTACTTTGCCGGGTTTTCGTCCTGTGGCGAGCACTCCGGCGTAGGCGTATCCTTCGAGTTTTCCGTGGAAAGCGTTTTCGACGGTTACGGCGTATCCTTTTGCGGTTTCTCCGGACGCCCATGCGTTGTAATATTGCTGGTTTGCAATGATGTCTTTTTGCAGTTGTTCGAGTTCTTCCTGTAATATGTTTTTGTTTTCTATCATTTTTTTTCGTATTGTTTTCGTAATCGTTTGGAGTATTTTAATTCTTCTAAATCGGAATAGAGTATACCGAATATTTTGCCGTATTTCCATTGAAGGATTTCGTCAGGGTCTTTTGCGTAATTTTTGGCAATAGCTTTTATTGTGCCGTAATAGCCGGTTTTAGCGCTGAGTTCTTTTATTCCGGCCCTGATTTCTTCGGGTTCGGGTTGGTAATCGAGGAGATGTTTTTCTTTTTCGAACCAGAATACAAGCCCGTCGATTATTTCTTTGTAGTATTGTGAATATATCTTCATTTCTTCCGGGTTGGAAAAGTCGGGGGTTATGTCGTGCATTATGCGGAATGTTTCATTGAATTTTTCCGTATCGGATTTTTCGCTTGCGAACAGGTCTCCGAGTTCGATTCGTTGTCCGTATGTCAAGTGTCCGGCTTTGACGTCGATTTTTATTAAAGTGTTTTGTTCTTTCATTTGCTTAACATTTTAGTTCTTTAAAATCAAATTGTAACATGATTGATGTTTCGTTTGCATCGAATCGCGGGGGCGGTGTGAAGAATTTCCATGTTTCGGGCTGGAATAATCCGGCTTCTTTTTTGTATTCTTCCATAAATGGGAGTACTATTTCTGCTTCAATTTGTTCACGGATGGCTTCCCTTTCGCGAGCGGTGCTCTGGAATTGACAGAAGCGACAAAACCAGATTTGAGCTTCAACTGTTTTTTGGTTGTAAAAGCGCTGTTTTCCGTATTCGCCCCGGGTAAATTCTTCGATGTAGGCGAACGGTTGTGTGTACTTGATTTCGTCGGCGCTGACGTTCATCATGCTTAGTTCTTCGTATTCGACCGTGTATGCCGGATTCGCGCGTTTGATTATTTCTTCTAATCGGGATAACATGTTATTGTATTTTATAGGATATTCTTTGGATGCCTCTTGCTTTTTGTTTGTTCAGTTTTGTTTGTGCTACATACCGGAACAGGTCGAGCAGGTGATTGTAATCGTCTATGGGTTCTTTCAGGAATGTGTCTGTTGCAAAATTTTTTTTGTACATATAGTTTTTGAGTTCTTTTATCAGGTTGACGGATCGTTCGGTTACGTAGAATGGTGCGTAGTTGTTCATCAGTTCGATTCCGTCGGTTACGGAGCCGGCGTATTTGACAACGGGGGTTATGTTGTATCCTACGCTTTTGAGTTCGTTGATGTTTGATTTTGCGGCGCTGTCGGCAATGATGTCGTCGCGGCGGGATATTCCCAAGTCTTGAAGTCGTCCTTGGATGCTTGGGAGTTCTTCGCGTCCGGGAATGATAATGTTATTCAATTCCGTTTCGTATAGCATTTCGTCCAAAACCAAACGTCCGTTAAATAAACCCGCTTTTCCGAATGCTGCCGGGTCGGGATAGAATCCAAAGTCCAATCCGTAGCCTAATGTTTTGGTTTCTTTCGGATATTCTTCTATTATTTCCCACCTTGGGAATACAAGTCCTTCTTTTTTGGCTGCGACTCCTAATCCGTACACTTTCCATTTATAGTCGTTGGCTGTACATTGTTTTATATTGAACGGCGTTGGCTCGTAACTTAGTATCTTCCGGATTACTTTATCGGGTAGAAAGGCGTTGTCTTTGAAGGTTGAATGTATCATAAGAACATCGTTTCTTTTTTCCAAATCGTAAACCCAACTCTCATCTTCGGTGGGGTTGAGGTCGATGAGAACGAGTTCGTTTGTCCGCATTTCCAGTTGATCCAAGTCGTTTAGATTTGCTTCGATAGCTTCATTAATCCATGCTATATCCTGAGTTAATCCATGCAATTTTTGGGCATCGTCCAAGCCGTTAAATTCGAATGAGCCGCCGTTTATTGAAAATGTCAGGTCGCTTTTGTTGTGGTCGTCTTTTGTGTACAGTCCGGTTGTTTTTAAATAGTGTTCGGTATCGTGGTATATGGTTGCCTTTGCCCAGATTCTTCTTTTTCGCCATGCTGTTACTCTCCTTTTTTTCTTCATGAGGAGTAATAGCAGAGCCTGAATAATGGCAATTGTTTTTCCGGAACGCGACCCGCCTTTGAGAATAATTATCTTGTATTTCCACGAAGATATGGCTTCCCAAAGCTTGTCGAATGTTATGGTTCCTGAAATTTTAAGTGTTGCCATGTTCCGTGTTTTTTTGTTTGACAATCTCGATTTCTATTTTATCTACAATGGGTTTCCCCTTTGTTGTGATGTCGGTGTTTTGCCGGTTCTTAAAGTCGTCTTCAAAAGCATTCGTTAACGAGAAAATAATTGAGGCGGTATCGGGTACTTGAAACTTGTCGACGATTTTTGTTGCTTTTCCGTTTTCTTGTGTGGTTTCCTGCCATGTCCAGCCTTCTATTTTCTTTTCAAGCGCTACAAGCGCCTTTTCGCCTATTGAAAGTTTCCTTTCTTCTATACTTCTTTTTCTGTTTTCCTGTCGTTCCTCACAAGCCTTTTTATATAATTCTTGGATATCTTGGACGTATCCTTTCCTGCAAGGAGTTACCCAACAATAGAACGTTGCATACGGCACGCCTTCGGATTCGCAGCATGATTCGATTGTGTGCTTGTCGGTAGCGTATAAATCGCAAATGGCACGAGCTTTTTTAATATTTCGTTTCTTACCTGTCATTTGGTATTGCTCATGTTCGTTTGATTCAAACAATTAAAATACAAATATAGCGGTTTTAATCCGGGAAAACAAATTAAATTGTTGAAATTCAGCTTGTTGTTGCAATTGTAACGGCAAATGTAACGGGATAAGAAAACCCGCTCTTTTGGGGAGCGGGTACAAGTACAGACGAAAGGTGTAATAATTAAACGAATTGTACTTGATGAAGATTGTTTGCAAAATTATGAATTGAGGCGTCAATTTTTTGAATTGTTTGCTTGCTTGGTTTTCTTACTCCTGTAATGTAATGACTTAACTGTCCTTGATGAATGCCCGTCAATCGCGACAGCCCTGCTAAAGAAAAGTAGTTGGTATAGAAATTTAAAAAAGAGGCGGTGTCGTAGTGATATTCAAATTCCGCTTCTACAAAATTTTTACCGGTTTCTTTATGCAAGGACTTCATTTCTTCATAGGCTGCCTCAAAATCTTCGATGGCTTCTTTTACGGTGGTTCCTTCGCCATGTATCCCGTAATTCAGGCTATTGTCTTCCGGATCGACATACACTCCGTATGTTCCGTCGTTTCCACGTTCAATAAATGCGCTTACTTTGTTCATATTTAATTCCTTTCTTTTAAGAGAGGGGGTTAAAGTTTAACCCCCGATTTTTTAATGATACTTTTTAATGTTCCCGGTTTTACTTCTTGAGAGTGGTGATGGCTCATTGCAAACCATTCGCCTGTTTCGGGATTTATCCAAATGGGGTGATTTCCGCCTTTCCGGTAAAGCCGGCAGTTGGTTGTTTCTTCCAATTTTTTTTCTAATTCTGAATATTTCATCTCTCAATCGTTTAATTATTACAATGCAAAGATAATGATATTAGTTTTAATATCGAAATTTCCGGGCAATTATTTTTGCCGGAAATGAAAGATTTAACATTTGAACAACAACAGTCCCCTCCGGTGATGGAGGGGGCTAATCTGGCTTGCGTGTTTAGCGTTGCATCAAAACGGTATGTTGATAAAATCCTGCAATTCTTCAATTAGTTGTTCTACTCCTTCCCTGTCGAGGAATACGGGTTGGCAGAAGGGCTGGGCTTTGTCCGTGTATGTTTCGCCTTCTATGAGCAAGCATAATTGTTTGGGGCAGATTCTTTTTATTTTTCCTGCGTTTACGATGGGGGTTACTGTTTGTACGGATAGCGATGTGTCGCCGTCTGTTTTAATTGTTACCGGTTTCATATTATTCAAATTGCGTGTTTAAATAGTTTTTTAATTGCTCAATTTGTCCGCCGAACAGAATAATCACATCGTCCGAACGATCGACTTGAACGCATAATACAGGCTCGCCGGTTTCTTTGAACGTGTTTTTTTGAAATTCAATGCCGGTTTCATCGTCAAAGAGGATGGTTGAATTGATTTCCTTTTCTCGTTTTTCGATTTCGCTTGGAGTCGTGTCTCCGAATAATCTTGTTTTTTTTGTATTCATTGTCTTAAAGAATTAAATTGTTAGCAGTTTTATTTGTACCTGATAAATTTGAAGCGATCGTTTGTTTATTACGTGAAATTTTGTTTGGATCAAGGAACCAGTGAACAAATGCGCGCCCGCGTTCCGTCCAGACGGTTTCGTTTTTTGTTCCCGTTGTCCCGTCGTCGTGATTGTAATAATGCGTGCGGGTCGAGGTGTAACCTTTGTCCTGATATTTTGCGTAGAGCATCCATTGTCCGGATTGCTTGAACATAATGCCTGCATCGTGCAGCTTTCTTCCGAGTGCAATAGCAGACATCCCAAGTTCTTTTGCTATCTGCGTTGCGGTGTAGGTCGAGGTGGATTGCAATACTTTGTCGGTGTATTCGGCTTTGGGTGCAAGCTGCTTTACCTCGGTGGTAAGGTGCTCCTTTTCGCCTTCCAGCATCTGGGCGAGTTGCTTCTGTGCCTGTACCTCACCTTGCAACCGTTCGTTTTCTTCCTCCGACTGGATAACCATTAACGCCAAGTCCTTTCGGCTTAATGAGGCAATTGGCGGCTGTCGGTTTGTTTCCAATTCTTCCCAACGCCGATTTACTTTTATACGCAATTCGATATTGTAACCGGTCATCAGGTCGAAACACTGCATACGGGTAAGACGATATTCCCTGTGTTGTTGATCTCCTGTGTTTGGGTGAGTGTAGTACCCTTGTTGTATCAAAGGGAATTGTTTTTCATTAAAAACGTTGATGATTTTATCAAAAGTATCGGGTTTCAAATATTTGTATTGAGTACGATCCCTTCGATGATATTCCTCAACTTCTTGCGACTGTACCCCCTCCCCCGATCTGGGGAGGGCTAATTTCTTGTATGTTTCATTTAATACATCACAATCGCGCAATACATGATCATGTCTTTTCCCTGTCAGTTCCGCAATTTCGCGGCTGGACATCGTTGTTACTTTAGATAATTGAATGTTTGTTTCCATGATTATTTAATTGTTATGTTATTGCTCCTTAAATCATTTTTGTACTCAGGGAATAGCGTACAGGCTGCTTCTATCTTTTTTGCAAGGCGTAATTCATGGTTTAGAATGGCGTTTCGTCGTCATCGGGTTTATTGTTTTGCATGAGTAACTTTCGTTCGTCGAGATTGGTAAAGTGCGAGGTCTCGCAGTTGAATGCGCAAATGAACTTCAACAGTCCGATGTTCCGTCCCTTGGCTACGTCTATTAAGGCCGTTCCGTTGGTGGGTACGTTGTGAAAGGGTGCGGGGTACTGCTTTCCGTAAACCTCCGGTCGGTAAATGAGTATGACCACGTCGGCGGCCTCGGCTATCTGACCCGAATCGCGGAGGCGGTTAATCGAGGGTATCGGGTTTTGATTGTCCCGGCTCAATTGCGAAAGGGCAATAATCCAGATGTCGAGTTCTTTGGCCATGTTCTTGAGCCGGCGGGCAACGTCGCCCATTTGTTGCTCTTTATTTGCTCCCTTCATGTTGACGTTCAGTATCTGGAGGTAGTCCACGACAACGCCCTCAATGCCGTATTTGATGACCAGTGTACGGATGGAGGACAGGATTTTGTCGATATTCGACGTGCTGCGTTCGTCGAAATAGATTTGCGAATTGTAAATGGCACGGATAGATTTATCAATCCTTTCGAACTGGTATTGCTGTAATCGGGCATACAGGATACTGTTCGCGGGTACGCCGGACTCCATAGCCATCAGGCGGGCGGCTAATTGCTCTTTTTTCATTTCGAGGGAATAGAAGGCTATTTTCGTGCCGTTCACCGCTGCATTGCGTGCAACGGTCAGGGCAAGTGATGTTTTTCCCTGCGATGTTTCCGCTGCAATGATGATCAGGTCGGATTTTTGCAGGCCTCCGGATTTGCGGTCAAATTCCCGCAGTCCGATTTTTGTCCCGGTTGCCTCTACGCTTCCATCGTTGAAATTCGTTTCCATTTGCTTGAAAACGTTTGTAATAGCGTCCTTTACGAGGAAAATGTTGTCGGAGAGGTTTCCCTGCATCCCCTCAATCATTTGCCGTCCGTTTTCCATCACTTCGGTAACATCTTCCGTTTCTGAAAAGGCATTGGATGTAAAATAGCTCCCTATCTCGAAAAACCGCCGCCGGCTTTCTTTTTCAATCAGTGTCGCAAGGTGTTGATCGAAATTACTCAATGCGTGGTTTTGAATCAAATTCGTGTACGGTACAATAGAAAGCTTCCCTTCTTTTTTCAGTTCATCCATTACGGCAACTGCATCCGGACTGTCGCCCCTGTCAGTGATTTTTTTGATTGTCCTGAATACGTCCCTGTGAAAGTCATCGTAAAAACATTCTTCCGAAAGCGTTTCTATCGTTTCCGGGAAGCGATTGTTGTTAATGATTGTTCCCAGTACCAGACGTTCTGATTCGATGCTGCGGGGGAGGATTCGCCCGTCGGCCTCGTTTTGGATGTTCCTGTTTTTTAGTGGTTTATTTTCCATCTGTTTCGTTTTTTAGCCAGTTTAATATCGTCCGATAAAGGTTTGAATACCTTTTCCGCAGGTCTTTCCGGTTCTCAAGTTGCGTTACCGTATCCGCTATCTGCTTGGCGGTGTACTTTTGCTTTAGTTTTTCCAACTCATTTTCACTCAGTTGCTTCATGTGTTTGTGGCAATACGGAGCATTAACGGCTATCCAGTCGTTGAACTTTTCAAAGGCGGTTTTTTCGGGCGGTTTTTCTTTTGGTATACTCTCGATAGAGAGTATACTTTTCTTTATTTTACTTTTCTTTACTTTACTTTCCTTGCTATCGTTTTTTACATCGTTTGCCATCGTTTTGCCATTTTCAAAAATGGCATTTGCCATCGTTTTTTCATTATTTGCTATTTTCCACCTTTTACCAGCTCCTTTTCTGCCATTTTCGGAACGTGATTTCGATACATCGTCTTTTGCTTTCATTCGCTTGAGAAAACTTTCTGAGTAAAACCGTGAACCGTCTCCGGCGCATTGAAATAATCCAAAATCTTCTATAACGGATTTTACAAGCGCGTTTGATACTCGCAGGTCAAAGGCAATAATATTATAATCTTTGACGTGAAAGTAATCCTTGTTTTCGCGCATCCGTTCAAGGATAGCAAAATAAACTCCGTAACCTTCCATTCCGTGTTTCAGACGCAAATCGACTATTTTTTCGTCATTACGGGCGTTACTGTCGTGTGAGAAGTAGCTATTATTCATTGTTGCATTCTTAACAAAAAGGTATCTTTCATAACCTGATTATTTTTCGTGTACGTACCAGCGAAAAAAAAACACTGAGACACAACAGTCTTACCTCAATAATATAAATCATATTGCCGTAATTGAACAGCCGTAATACAGGTAATAATGCGATATCGAAATACGCTCGCTTTATCCAGCATTCGACGCTTATACAGAACTCAATGTTTTTTGTTTTAATTGTTTTTTTCATCGGGATTGTTTTTTGTTATGTTTTGTATGATTTCCGACAGGGGAAATGTTTCGATATTTTTCAGGTCGAAGAGGTTTTGTATTCGACGGGGGAGGCGGCGGAAAAAATCATCGTTGTCGTCGGTGCGGCTGATGGTTTTCATTTCTTCTGCGATGGTGGTTACTTCGTAGAGGATGCTGAAAAGAGTGTCTACGGTTAGCACGGCGTTGTTTTCGTCTTGCGATTTTCTCATCAGGTCGTCTGCCCAGTCGTTTTCTATCATTTTGCCGTCTTCCATCCGGAAGGTTTTCAGGCGTTCGCCTCCGACTGCTTTTTGAAAAATGTCCGCGATGTCCATTTTCGATTCGATGATGATGAGGTCGGCGATGAACAGGAGGTCGGTGAGGCGGGTTTGGGTGAATATCTCGTTCCAGTCGCTGGGGGCAAGGTGTTCGGCGATGTGGTAAGAGGACAGAATCTTATCATCAACCGTGTTTTTTATGCTTCCGTCGGGGTTGTAATCGTCGGGGTCGCCGCCGTACTGTCGGATTGATTCGAGGCGTTTGGCGGAGGCGTAATAGCGCCAGCGGCAGGAGAATTCGTTAATGTATTCTTCTGTTTCTTTTTTCCACTTGCACAGGTTGTCGATGATGCTGTGCAGGTACATTTCGGAGAGGCAAAGCCTGTAAAACGCTTCCGCTTTGTATTGCCGGCGTTCGTCTTCTTTTCCGGCAAATATTTTGGGAGCGTGGATGATTCTGGGAATGTTCAGTTTTGAAAAGACGAGATTGAAGAAGCGTCCGAGTTCGCTGGATTCGTCTACGTGTTTGAAAAATTCGTATGTCATGATTGTTTAATTATTTGTTTGTTTGCTATTTTTTTTGCTTTGTTTAAATTTATGAAACGCACGGAGAAGCCGAGGTTCCTGTGAGTGCGGTACACGTTCTCGCTACTACTGCTGAAGCGCAAGCGGCAAGCGTTCGAGCCGCTGCTCTTACGAGTACTCCAGTAGTAGCCGTTGTAGCCCCGGTTGCGCAGCGCGCCACTGCTGTAGTTCCGGCTCCCTGCGGCGGGCAGGAAAATGGATTCTTTGGAATCTGCTTTCAACTTGTGGTCGTTACCTAACCATATCCCCTGTTTTTCTTTGTCCCAGGTGCTGCCAAGGTCAATCAGGGCTTCCCATTCTTCCTGTGTAGGCAGGCGCTTGCCGTTAGCCTGTGCGATTTTGAGGGCTTCGTAGTAATTGAAGTGTTCCCTGTCTTCGATGACTGTGTTCTCCCTGTCCCATTTCAAGCCGTTGATAACAACGGTGTCGGGGCGTTCCGGGTTTCTTTCAAGCTCATTTAATGCGTTTTGAGCGTTTTCGATTGTGACCCGAAGGTCGGGAGTGATTTTAATTGTATTCATTGTTCTATTTGTTTTAATCCTGTTATTTTGTTTAACCTTTCTTTTGCTTCGGTGTCGCGAAATGTTTCGTATTTGGCGATTTCTATCGCGGCTTCGGCATCAATGAAGATACAGAAGTCGGCGTTGAACTCCATTTCAAATTCGCTTATGCGACGGTACAACCATTCTGTAAAATCTTCTTTTGTTTTTATTAGCTCAAAAAAATCGTTCGCTAAAATTAGCTGCTTGTTTGTTGTTGTTTCTTTTACTGTTGTCATGATTATGTCCTCCTTTTGTCGTCGTATTCGATTGTTTTAAGTTGTTTTCTGTATTCTTTATAAAAAGCAACGGAAATTTTCTCAATCATGTGTTCGAAAGAAAGAATTGCGTGTCCTCTTTTTATGTATTCGGAAATCTTATCGGTTATATAATCAATCATATCGTTTTTGAATTTGCATTTATGATATTTATATACAATTTCACGACACAAATCTTTGATTTCGCCGTATACAAATTCCTGTTCCTTTCCTTCGGTGAGGGCTTTTTCAAGGCGTTGCGCTCTTTCGATTTTTTCCCGTATCCGTTTTAACTGTTCTTCTTTTGTGACGCACGCAAAGCGTTCTTTTTTCGGCGCCAAGCTGTTAAAATCAGTCCACCTGATGTTTGTAAATAATGGATTCTCCGAGTTGCCGTCGATGTATGTTATTACTTTGTAATTGTTTGGATTTTCGACAAACGCTTTGGCTACCAGCATACCGGCAGATCGCCGGCAATAAATGAGCATTTCGCCTTTTCTTCTTCCTAAAAAGTAAGCGTATCCTTTTTTACGAATAGCCCTTTTTAAGATTATTCTGGACTCTTTATTCCTGCATCTCCCAAAATTAGATATTTCGTAATCGGGAAAATCTTCGATTTTTTTCCATTGTTCTTCGATTTTTTTCATATCTTTGTACTTTCTTTATGTGATTAATACTTGCGCCCTGCGGGGCGCTTGTTGTTTAATTATACTTCGCCTTTCGATTGTTAAGTTGCTCTTTGAGTTCGTCAAAATCAAGCGTTAAAACATAACTCAACCGGAATTGATATTTACCGTTTTCAACCGTCCTTAGTTCCGGTTCTATCAATCCGTCTTTGATGTAATTTCTTACCGTTGCTGGGGAAACCCGGTGAATGGCGGCTACTTCGCGCGCGCCGACTAAAACGTTTTCGTAACGTTTTAACAGGGCGTCGCGTTCTTTCTTTGCGACTTCTTCAAGAAAGAAGCTTCGCAGGTCTTCCGGGGTTATCTGGTAAACTATGGTCCGTTCCATTATGCAATGCGTGTTACGGTTACATCGTTTCCGTTTATCGCCGTCCGGTATATCGCCCCCGATTCTTCTTTTAAGCGGGATAGCCGGGCGCGTACCCTTTGATAGGCTTGCAGGTCTTTGAGTCCAAATGTCTTGTTTTCGCCGATGTCAAGCGCTATGCTTTCGGCTTCGATGACTGCTACGTCGGCCTGCCGTTTTAATTCGATTCTTCGTTTTTTCAGCTGTTCCGCTGACAGGATTTCCTGTTGGACTTGTTTTTCTTCTGCTGTTTCCATGATTTATAAATTTTTAATTGTTTTCTTCTTCCAGCCATTCCTGTACCGATTTCCCTTTGTAGAAAATATTCGCCGTGTGATATAGTTTGTCATACGCTTTGGCAACCGTGGCGATATTGTCGGTTATTCCGATAATTGTTACAAACTCGCCGTACTGGTTCTTTACCGTAATGTCCTTAAATTCTTCTGTTTTCATTGGTTTATTTATTTTATTTGTTTATATTTGTCACTGTTTTTGTTGTTATAATTGTAACACGGGACAAAGGTACATAAATTATTTACTAATGCAAAATTTGGTACATAAATTATTTACTACTTATAGTTAAAAATAGTTAAGCAAATTATGATTAGTGAGTTATGATAGCAAGAAACAGGGTATGGGAAGAATTGAAACAGGCGAAAGCAAATATTATTTGTTTGCAGCACTACACAGATAAGGGAAGAAAGAAATTGCGACGAATTGATTCTGCAATAATTATCCTTGCCTCCATTGGTTCTTTTGGTGGTTTTTATAATAAATGGATTGCAATCATCCTTTCGGGATTAGTTGCTATCGGCGCCGTGTTAAAAACTATTCTTCCTAATGTAACTCAATCCGAGCAAGAATTATCTGAACTTGACCGGTTAATGGATTTTTATTCAAAGTACATGAATCGGATCGAAAGGCTGTGGTATATGTATGACAATGGAAACACCACAGAAGACGAAATGATTCACAAGCTATTTGAAATGAAAGAAGAGGAATGTGATAAATACTCACTTATCAACAAAGGGATTAGGAGTATTTCCAAAAAAGAACAGGAAAAAATAGACAAAGAATGTATTGAATATATTAACAGGGTTTACTTTTTAAAATCAGAAATAGATGGCAAAGAATGAAAGCAAGTCAAATTCAACAGGAAGTAATAAAGGATCGGTTAAAGGGAAGTTAAATTCACGAATAGGGGATTCAAAGATAAACATGGCAGTGGCGTCCACGCCTAAAACACCACCGCCAACAAAGAGTACGCCTAAGAAGAAATAATTAACGGGGAGCGTTAATCATAACTCCTCCGGTGTCTTCGGATGCTACTTCAATTCCTCCTTCAATTACTTCAAGTTGTTTGTAATCGAGGTAAGTAGTGTCCGGGTATTTCCCGTCGGTGGATACTGGAGTTACTCCGTATTGGACACATCCATTCAAGTATTCACATTTGGCGGTTGTAATACCTTCGAATCCGCTTACTATATCGCGGACTTTTTGACCTAATTTGATTGACATAATAATAAAATTAACAAGCCGAACGCAAGGGTAAAGGATGCGCCCGGCTCAAGTTTATAAACTAATTTCTTGCATTGTCCTTTACCCAATGTAAAGGTAAATAAATTATTTACAATGACAATAAATGAAAGAATAAAAAAAATTAGATTTGAATTTTGCAATGATTCAAACATTGAATTCGCAAAAATTATGGGTGAAAGCAGGCAGGCTGTTAATAACTGGGTTAGAAATGGTTACAGTGTAGGTAATGGTGTTTTATACAGAATTCTTGAAAAGTTTGATCAAGTATCTAATTCTTGGTTACTCAAAGGCGAAGGGAATATGCTAAAATCGGGTTCAATTATATCATCGGAAAAAAATCTTATTCCGTTTTACGACGATGTTGCTTCTATCGGCGGTACTAACGAACTTATAGCCGATACAAAAGGCGCTTCAATCCCTTCCGAATATATCGATACCGGCGATTGGTTTCGTAATGCAACGGCAGCCATCCGGCATTATGGCGATTCGATGATTGAATATCCACCGGGCTGTATACTTGCTTTGAAAGAAGTAAAAGAACGACAATTAATTATATGGGGAAAGGATTATGTTGTAGAAACAAACGAGTATCGTATTACCAAATGTGTGCAACGGGGATTTGATAAAGAACACATCACTGCGTACAGTTCCAACACTGAAACTTATCCGGACGGACGGTTAAAACATGAACCGACGGATATAGCATGGAAAGATATAAGTCGTATTTTCCTTGTACTCGGATATGTGGTTAAAAAGAATGGAGGGACAATCGTATTTAGTAATCAAAAACAGAATTAATGAGTATCGATATTGTTCTAACACCCAACGAAAATAAAACTTACTAATTGAATGGAAGACAAATATGAAACACTTACCCTTTCTAACGGGCAGAAACATCATTTGCAATGGGTATATACTTCAAATTATACCGTTGAATTAATATATCTGTCGGAATGGGATGATAATTCTAAATATCCAAAATTGGAGCTATGCTGTTTGGAGAAATTTAATAAAGAAGACAACGGAGAAATATCAAAGTTCCTGTGCATAAAAAATCAACCCATACAAAAAAATGGCCGCCTTGTATTGCGTCATTGGTTACTTGAGGCGGAAGCCCCTGAAAGCGGAATCGTAACTATTGTTGATGATTTTTCTTTCGATCACGCCCTAACAACAGATCTGACAAGAAGATTAAAAACCGGAGATGTGATACTTAAAATAGATTTTAGCGAAGGTGCAATAAAAGAATATTCCAAAATACAAGAAGAAAAAGCATCTCATCAAAAAATAGTAAATGAAGAAAATGAAAAACGAGAGATAAAAGAAAAATTACTTGAAAGTCAGCGAAAAAAGAACCTGAAAAAACAAGCTTTGCAAGAACTTATCGAAGAAGGATTGATATTCAACGAAAGGAAAAATAACGAAAACAGCCGCGAACCGATTCCTCAAGATGTCCGAGACAGAGTTTGGAACAGGGACGGCGGAAAATGCGTCGTTTGTGGCAGCCAGCATAATTTAGAGTTTGACCACATCATTCCCTTTTCCAAGGGCGGCGCGACAACCTATCGCAATCTCCAGCTACTTTGCGAGAATTGCAACCGGAAAAAATCAAATCAAATAGGATAGAAACAAAGCAAATACAAGTCGTCCCGCGTGACTGACGCAAACAACGGGATTTAATGCTTTAATCGTGATTCCCTGCAAAATACCCTGCAAACAAAATAAAAACTCCCTGCAAATTGATTGATTTACAGGGAGTTTAATATATGCAACTGTACCCGGAACAGGACTCGAACCTGCACGTAATTGCTTACACTAGTCCCTGAAACTAACGCGTCTACCGATTTCGCCATCCGGGCTTATTTTTTTCGGATACAAAAATACAATATTTCTTTTAAATATCAAACTTGGATTAAATATCATTTGTTTTCATTCTATATTATAATTCATGACAATTCGCCAAATGATATTCCCATTCTTTTACCTTGTACAATCAAATCGTGGTCGGGCGAAACTAATTTTAGTTTTCCTGATACTTCCGACAGAGGGATTGCCGCAATTTTATCGTCTTTGAGGCAAACCATTTTATTAAATTCTCCCTTAGCGACCAATTCGGTAGCATGTCCTCCCAAACGGGTAGCCAAATTACGGTCGAAAGCAGAAGGACTTCCGCCTCTTTGAACATAGCCTAAAATGGTTTCACGAGTTTCAATTCCGGTGCCTTTTTCTATCAATCGAGAGAGATAGGAAGCCGGTGAAATCATATTATCCGTTTTTAATCCTTCTCCTATCGCAACGATAGAATAATGTTTCCCTTTTTTTATCCGGTTCAAAATTGCTTTGTTGACTGCATCTATATTATATCCTAATTCGGGAAGAAGAATCACATCTGCTCCTCCGGCCATTCCGGCGTACAATGTAATCCAACCTGCTTTATGTCCCATTAATTCAATCACCATTACTCGTTTATGGGAACTTGCGGTGGAATGTAAGCGGTCTATTGCTTCCGTAGCGATTGATACTGCGGAATCAAATCCGAAAGTGATATCTGTTCCCCAAATATCATTATCAATTGTTTTCGGAATCCCTATTACATTTAATCCTAATTTGGATACTTTATAGGCTGTTTTCTGAGTCCCATTGCCTCCAATACAAATCAAGCAATCCAAAGCTAATTTTCGATAATTTTCGATAATAATTTCAGGTTTTTCATTTTCACTTCCATCGAGTGTTTTTTTGAAAGGTTTTTCACGGGAAGTCCCTAAAATTGTTCCTCCAAGACTTAACAATCCGGAAAAGGAAGCGTCGTCCAGCGAGATATAATTTCTGCTGAGAAGTCCTTGAAATCCGCTTTTGATTCCCACAACATCCATTCCATAATACGTTAATGCCGTTTTACCAACTCCTCGTATAGTGGCATTAATGCCGGGACAATCGCCGCCTGATGATAAAATTCCTATTTTCATTAATTGTCGAATCCCAAACTTTGGTCTATCACCTCAATTTTCTTTTCGATAAGGTTCAATTCATCTTTGAGAGTTTCTATTTTGTGTAGCATTTCTTTCAACAGCCCTCCGCCTCCTTTCGAAGAAACGGATAAGAAACCGATATTATTTTCGTAGGTTTGAATATCATTTTTTAGCCTTTCATAATTACGCATCAATTTTTCACGTTCGTTTAAAAGTTTGTTTTTGGACTTTTCGCCGGTACTATATTCGTTCAAATTAGCTTTGAACGATTGCAAACGCCGTTCGGATTCATCTATTTTCAAACGATCGTAATGATTATCTACGGCGATACGATAGTCTTTGTAAATTTTATCTTTTTCACGGAACGGGACATGCCCTATATCGTTGAATTGAGCCATATATTCCCGTATTTGTGCGATAGCTTCATTTACCGGAAGCGATTCATCAATCGCATTGAGATGAGCTATGATTTCTTTTTTCTTTTTCAGATTTTCTACTTCCTCCGATTTTTGGGAAGAAAAATGTATATTTTTTTGTTCGAAGAAATAATCGCAAGCGCTGATAAATCGTTTCCAAATCGTATCCGAATATTTACGGGATACCGGTCCTATTGTTTTCCATTCCCTTTGCAAAGCGACCAACTTATCGGTTGTTTCTTTCCAATCCTGACTGTCTTTTAATGCTTCTACCTGTTCACAAAGATTTTTTTTCTTCTCCATATTTACATCCATCAAATCTTTGATTCCTTTATAGAAATCACTTTTTTTCTGGAAAAAAACATCACAAGCCGTACGAAAACGTTCAAATATTTTTACATTATGTTTTCTCGGAGCAAAACCAATTGTTTTCCATTTATCCTGAAGATTCAAAACTCGTTTATTTTGTTCATCCCATTCTTTGAAAGAAAGCAGTTTGGAATAATCAATCGCTTCCACTTCTTCACAAATAGCGTTTTTTTCTTCCAAATTTCGTTGCTCAAGGCCTCGTAATGCATCAAAATGCTCCTGATGTCTTTTATTGATTACGGAGGATGCTTTTTTGAAGCGAGCCCAGATTTCCTCTCGAAATTCACGGGACACAGGGCCTATTTCCCGCCATTCTTGGTGCAATTTTTGCAATTGATAAAAAGCGGAAACCACATCTTTTTCTTCATCCAGCTTTTCGACTGCCACACAGAGATTTTGCTTTAATTCCATATTTTTCTTGAAATCATAATCCCGCATTTCGTTATTAATTTTCAATAAATCATAGAATTTTTCGCTATAATGTTGGTATTCTTTCCATAGTTCGTTTACAGCCGACTGAGGAATTTGCTTGATTTCTTTCCATTGTTGCTGTAATTTTTTAAATTCATTATTGACTTTATAAAAATCTTCTTTACTATCTACTAATTCTTTAATTTTTTCGATAATCGCTTTTTTTATAATCAGATTTTCTTCTTTGACCTTTTCTGTTTCGGCGATTAAAGACGTCTTTTTTTCGCGAAATATAGATAGTAAATTCTTTAGTTTTTCTTCATCTTCTTCTGCCTTGAATTCCTCTTCTAAGCCACCTGATTCTATAAATGCTTTTTTAGCGGCTTCCGTTTCGATTTTTTTTAACTTGTAGAACGCTTGTTTTAAAGCATCTATTTTATTTTTAAGCGAATTGTCGAATTTTTGATCGACTGCTGTGGCAAGCTGTTCAAGAATCTCTTCTTTATTCAATTTATCAATTTCAATTGCAGGTATTTCTTCTTCTCTCAGAACTTCTGTAGCCTCCGTATCTTGAGAAGATTCTTCAATCACAGATGTTTCGGTTTTTATTTCTTCCGTTTTTTCCGTATTATCAATATCATTTTCAACCGGTTCTTCGGGAAGATTCTCTTCTCCAACAACAATATTCTCTCCTTCTTCCACAAAAGTAACTCTTTCTTTTTCAGGAATAATATTAATCTCTTTTCCTTCGACTGCATTTTCATTCGCAATACCCGCCGACTCCATAGATTTATTCATAGCACAAACAAAATTAATAGATAAAGACTATCTGAAATTTATAATCTTACAAAGCTATTAATTTTTTTTTACAAAAATCGCTTTAAGTGGAACTTTTTTTTATTAACTTGATTAATTCGTTCACTGCGTTTTCTTCGGGAATGTTCTTCAAAACACATTCTTTCCCTTTGTAAAGGTTTATCTTTCCGGCCCCAGCGCCTACATAACCATAATCTGCATCCGCCATTTCTCCGGGACCATTTACAATACAACCCATGACAGCAATTTTTAATCCTTTGAGATGAGGTGTTGCCGATTTTACCTTTTTTAAAGTTGTTTGCAAATCAAATAAAGTTCTTCCACAACTAGGACAAGAAATATATTCCGTTTTGCTAATTCTTCTTCCGGAAGCCTGTAATATTCCAAAACCGCAAGCATCAACGGACTGGGGACGTAAATCCGCTTTTTTATTTCCAAGCATGATTCCATCGGCCAGGTTATCCAGAAAAAATGATCCGCAATCGACAGCCGATTTGATTTGAAAAGTTTCCAAATCTTGTTCGTCGTAAACTTCCCGTAATACGACAGGATTATTTATTCCGAAATTTTTCAATGTATAGATAAGCGCTTTTTGTTCATAGATATGATTTTGTGTTGTAGAATAAATTAAAACAACTGTTTCCGGCCTTTTTTTTAAAAAACACAGTATTTCGGTATTTAATTCGGAATATTTCAATGCGAAGAATTGTAAATCTTCTTGACAAGTCAGCCAAGCTTCCTTTTCTTTCATTGTAAATAAGGGAAATGTATTTTTTCCCGGCGAAAAGGAAACAAAATCAACAATTACCGGAATTTTATCCGGCAATTCTTTTCTTATTTGTTTTCCTGCATAGATATATTCGGGAACTAATTCGGAATGAACGGAATAATCGGTTGTTGCCGAACGGTCGGATATAACGAAAGGGATTGTTTTTCTTCTACTTACTGTTTTTAGTGTTGCAGGCGAAATATCTTGCGGTTTTTCTACGAGAGGTAATTTTTCTTTTTCTCTAATATAATCGACCAACAAATGCGCTACCGGAATTTCGGCTTCCGGATTTTCACTTAAAGAGACGCGAATTGTATCGCCGATTCCTTCCACTAACAGAGCGCCGATTCCAACCGCCGATTTTATTCTGCCGTCTTCACCATCTCCCGCTTCCGTCACTCCCAGGTGCAAAGGGAAAGCCATCCCTTCTTTATTCATCCGTTCAACTAAAAGACGGACCGTTTCCACCATTACAAACGTATTGGATGCTTTGATTGAAATTACTACATTCGAAAAAAATTCTTCAACACAAATCCGAAGAAATTCCATACACGACTCTACCATTCCATGCGGCGTATCACCATAACGGCTCATGATGCGGTCGGATAGCGAGCCGTGATTTACGCCAATCCGAATGGCGGTTTTATATTCTTTACATATATTAAGGAATGGTATAAAACGTTCTTTGATTTTTTCAAGCTCTTGCCGGTATTCTTCGTCGGAGTATTCAAAGGTTTTAAACGTTTTAACGGGATCGGCGAAGTTACCGGGATTGATACGTACTTTTTCCACTATTTTGGCGGCGCTTTCGGCTGCTTTCGGATTGAAATGAATATCTGCTACCAAAGGTGTATAATATCCTAATGCACGCAAACCTTCTTTTATCGGACGAAGATTTTCCGCTTCCCGAACGCCCTGCGCCGTTAACCGTACATATTCTCCACCGGCTTCAATAATGCGAATACTTTGCCGGATACTACCCTCCGTGTCCAGTGTCGAAGTATTTGTCATAGATTGAATACGAACAGGATTTTCTCCTCCTACCGGAGTATTCCCAATAAAAACAACCGACGTTTTTCTTCTTTTATACATTTTGCTAACGTGATAATTCCTTAATTTACTTTGAATTTATATTTCAAAGAAGCTAATTCACTGTTTGCTTTCACGATTTTGATTTTCAGGCTTTCCTTATAGTCCGATAATTTTTTTTGTAGTGATTTATCCCGAACGGCTAAAATTTGAATGGCTAAAATAGCCGCATTCATTGAGGCATTTATACCTACTGTCGCGACAGGAACTCCCGGAGGCATTTGTACAATAGCCAACAAAGCGTCCAAGCCATCAAATGATGAATTGATCGGCACACCGATGACAGGTAAAGTAGTCATCGAAGCGATTACGCCCGGAAGGTGCGCCGCCATACCGGCTGCTGCAATAATGACTTCTATGCCTCTGTTTTTTGCATTTTTTGCGAAATCTTCTACTTCAGCCGGCGTACGATGCGCTGATAAAGCCTGCATTTCAAATGGAATTTCAAATTCATCGAAAACGGCCGCTGCTTTTTCCATTATGGGAAGATCCGAAGTACTTCCCATAATTATGCTTATAAGCGCTTTCATTTTCCCAAAAATGATTCATATTCATCAGCTGTCATCAATTCATCCAACTGAGACGCATCGGCTATTTCAATTTTGATAATCCAGCCTTTTCCATACGGATCTGAATTTACCAATTCCGGTTGTTCTTCCAATGCATCATTTACTTCCAATACGTTACCTTCCACAGGCATTCGTAAATCGGATACGGTTTTTACAGCTTCGATCGAACCGAAAACTCCGTTTTTTTCAATGGTTTCGCCGTCTATGGCAACATCTACAAAAACAATTTCACCCAATTGGTCTTGAGCATAATCAGTAATACCTACATAAGCTGTTTTACCTTCCACACGTATCCACTCATGATCATTCGTGTACTTCACATTTTTAGGAAACTCCATAATTTTCTTTTTTTTTAATGATAAATATATTTCTTTTCGAAAAGAATTGTCTTCACAGGATTGACCCACAAATCTCTTTTCATACGTTGAACAAAAATAGTAAAGAAATTCGGTTTAAGCATAAAAAAATAGAAAAATATTTTATGTAAGACGTCAACAATCCGGACAACGCCTTAGGCTGTTAAAAATAAAACAGATTTTAATATCTTGCTTCTACAGCTTTCCAATCCACTATTTTCCACAATTCCTTCAAATGATCGCCTCGGCGATTCTGGTAATCAAGATAATAAGCATGTTCCCAAACATCAAAACCTAAAAGCGGTTTCAGACCTTTAGTCACCGGATTACCGGCATTAACTTCTTTCGTAATCGATAATTTTCCGTCTTTATCTTTAGCCAGCCAAACCCAACCGGATCCGAATAATCCGGTTCCGGCCGTTTCAAATTCTTTCCGGAAATTTTCGAAAGAGCCATACGCTGCATCAATAGCAGTAGCTAATGATCCGGACGGTTTTCCTCCTCCATTAGGAGTGAACTGGGTGAAATAGAGATTGTGATTCAATATTTGCCCTGCATTATTGAAAATTGCGCCGTCTGCTTCCCTTACGATGGTCTCAAGATCGACATTTTCAAATTTTGTTCCCTGAATCAGATTGTTCAGATTATTCACATACGTCTGGAGATGTTTACCATGATGGAATTCAATGGTTTGCCTACTAATTACCGGTTCCAGACTATCTACGGCATACGGTAATTTCACTAATTCAAATTTCATAACGTTTTCGTTTTTATTAATTTCTTGAACACTTGTAATAGATAAAATCAAATTTAAAACTAAAGTAAACATAAAATTATTTTTTGATTCTATAACTTGTAACGAAAGTAAGAAGAAAATTGTTTATACACACAAAAGAGATAAATAATATTATCTATCTTCTCATAGATAAAATCGAATAGATAAAAAATGCTTTGAGAGCGCTTTACTATTGTATCTCATGGATTGAATTTATCATTCTTTCGTTTGGTAAAAGATTTGTTTAACCAGTTAGGAATGATTAAAACGCCTAATAATAAGTAAAAGTAGTAAGTAATAATTCTCCAAATGACTGTTACGAGCAAAACAATGCTTCCCGATGTAAAAATATCGCTGTAATATCCTTTAAAAGCCAGTTCACTCATTCCGCTACCGCCGGGCGTGGGCATCAATGCCGAAAAAATCCAAAGAACGATTTGGCGTGTAAAAACCGTCAAATGATTATTTACCGGTACAAAAGCCAGAAAAACGGCATTTGCTACCAAAAAACGCGCCGACCATGTGAAAAAAGTCAACAAGAAAATCTTTGTCCAAAATGTAAACGAACGATGACCAATATCGTGCGAAACCTGCAACAAATTATGGGTCATTATTTCTACATTAGAATACCACCGTTTTAGAACAGGTAATTTAAAAAGAAACAACAGCGCTTTCCGTACCAAATTCGGATGTATAAAAATACCAATGAATAATAGCGTCGCCCAAAGTAAATGAAGTAAATAAAGGCCTATAAAAACATATCCTAAGGAAGATATTACTACCGACGGTGGAAAAATCTCCTGAAAAGGAATAAGCAGAAATAATATGGGACAAATTAGAATAAAATACAGTTCGTCGAGTAGTAAATTAATTAGCATGATGGTAGCACTTCGTCCGGTTTCGACACCTTCTTTAGCTAAAAAGACAACCACTAAACTTGATCCGCCAATAGCTGTTGGAGTTAGCGCCGATGTAAATTCGCTCAATACATTTATGCGGAAAGATTGTATCCATGAAAGTTTTTTATCGGCAAGCAGTCGGAAGCGCCACATCATGGTCATATCGCGCAAGAGAATCAGGGAAAATGCCAGACCGATAAACGCCACGCTTGTCAGCGTGAAGTTAAAAGTAGAAAACGCCGACGGATCAAATTCGTTTAAGAAAAACCAAACAATAACCGTAACTCCCAATACAACAGGGATTACAATCTGATATTTTTTGAATGATTTAACAGGAGGAGAAAGTGGAGAATGTCTATTCATAAACAGCTTGTATATCTTTTTCGCAGTTGAACGTACCGATGTAAAACTTCGTCTGTTACATTCTCCCATGAACGGGCTATGGTTTGTGAAGCGTGTGCGCCCACCTGTTTAATAATTTCAGGCGATTGTATCAGTGTGCTGATTCGTTCTGTTAATGCTTCGCTGGAATTATCAATTAAAAAACCGTTGTAGTTATCGGTTATTACTTCTGCTGCCGTAGAATTTTTTACTAAAATAGAAGGCGTATGTAATGCGCTTGCTTCACGTACAACCAACGGGGCATTGTCGTAAAGCGATGGAAACAAAAATAAATCGGCGGCGGCATAATATTGTTTTAGCATTTCCCGGTCGGATATCATTCCCAAAAAGGTTACTTTTTGCGACAAGTTGTAATCAGCGGTTAATGTTTTCAGGTATTTTTCAGCGTAACCTGTCCCGATAAAAAACATTTGAAACGTTTTTTCTTTCATGGCAGCCAATGCTTCGATGATAAGCCGCGTATTTTTTTCCAAAATGTGTTGGCCCACAAATAAGAAGACCGGCATGCCGGATGCAATATGCAGATTAGAACGAGCTTGTTGTTTCAAAGCGGTAATGTTTTGAGCATCGGAAACAAAGTCGCAACCGTTATCAACAACTACTAATTTACCTTTGTATCCATACAAACGGATTGTTTCTTCAACGGCGGCTTGCGGAATCCAAACTTCATCGGCTCTTTCATAAAGCGCCATGATTTTTTTTATCATCCATCTTGCCAGTCGTTTGTTACGGACAGCGCTTTCAAAATCGTCTTGATATTTGGAATGAAAAGTGGCTACAAGAGGTATTTTTTGCTCATTAGCTATATCCAAAGCCACTTGCGCCGACGAAAACGGACTGTGTGCATGAATAAGCGTAAAAGGGATTTGTTTCAATTTCTTACGGAATTTCCAATCAATGCTTGGTACTCCGTAACGATACGGTTTACGCATCAATACCGGCAACGAGGTATAACGAAATACAGGGTAAGGCGTTTCATCGACGTAATTAGGACTTTTAGCTGTAATTATACAGACTTGCTGTTGCTTTTTATGTAAACAATGGGCATAATTTTGCACCGTCAGCGCTACGCCATCCAGGATGGGGAGGTAACTATCGTTGAACAAGCCTATCATTGATTATTCATATTTTTATAACTTTGCGGCTCAAAGGTAATAAAAAAAATAAATAAAAACAGTTTAAACATACTAAAAAAGAGGATAGTCCCTTTGTTTGGCAGGACATACAAGCATTGTCGGCAGATTTATACAGGTTATTATTTTCCGCGTAAATCTGCCGACCTTGTTCCGTTCCATACCGTAGCGCCGCCGACATTCCGTTTGCCCCCAGTCGCTTCGCTTCATTGGGGGTTATTCATATTGAAGGCCTTCGGCCTTCCTTACTCTATTTTCCATTCCTAACTCTTAGTTCTTAACTCTTAGTTATTAGTTCTTAGTTAGTTACCTCTCATGCCCCGAAGAAAGGTCTCTTCCGTAGAAACTGCGTTGTTCGGCAAATAAAAATTTTCGGATAAAATAGAAAACCCGATGCTTTCGCATCAGGTTCTCTATGGAAATAAATTATTCTAACCTTTATTTTTTGTTTCTGTTGCCGTAACGGCTCATAAATTTATCCACACGTCCGGCAGTATCTACCAATTTTTGCTTACCTGTATAAAATGGGTGAGACGTATTGGAGATTTCAATCTTCACCAGTGGAAAAGTAACTCCGTTGATTTCAATAGTTTCTTTTGCATTGATAGTAGAGCGAGTAATGAACGTATCATCGTTTGACATGTCTTTAAATGCGACCGGGCGATAATTTTCCGGATGAAGTCCTGCTTTCATTGTGATATATTTTATTTAGTTATTTATTTCAGATAATTTTAGGTCGCAAAGGTAAAAATATTTAGACGAATATCAAAATGTTTTTTGAATCTTTTTGCTATTGTTCGGTAAAAAGAGCGCTTTCAAATTGCAGCGTCAATTTCAAGACAGATGTTTCAACTACGCGCCGACGGTAAGCAGGATTGAACTTGTTGCATCTGTTCAAATCTTTAATTGTTCAACCCCTGTTCTTTTAAAAAGGTGATAACAATACGCATGGATAGATTCGAGGGCGACAAATTAACATAAAGAAACCTTTTTTTTTGTTTTTCACTGCCTGTAATTTCACAATTTTATTACCTTTGTCCATTTATTAACTTCAGATACAATTTGAAACGATATATTCTGTTCATTATTGGGCTAATTTTGTTGTTTCCTGTCGGTTTATACTCGCAGGAATATTCTTTTTTAGAGAATGACAGTATTCAAATAACAGAAAGATTTCTTACGTATCCGGATTCTATAGAAGAAGAAATGAGTCTTAAAAAGCAAGTTTTTAAACCCAATCCAACGAGAGCAGTTCTGTACTCGGCTATTTTTCCGGGATTAGGACAAATTTATAATCGTAAATATTGGAAGTTGCCCATTGTTTACGGCGGTTTTTTAGGCTGCGCTTATGCTATTAATTGGAATTGTAACCAGTACGACGGGTATAGAAAAGCTTACAGGGATTTTACCGATGATAATCCGGAAACTAATTCATGGTTGGATTATAAATATTATAGTTACGACGATGATTTGAGCAAATGGACCGAACAACAAAAAACAGGATTTGCCGGAGCGTTAAAAAATAAACGGGATTTTTACAGAAGATACACGGAATTGAGCTATATCATTGCAATTGGTATTTATGCCGTTTGTATGGTCGACGCTTATGTGGACGCCCAATTGTTTGATTTCGATATTAGCGAGGATTTAAGTCTGAGAATCGACCCCGTAATTTTCGACCGGACAGCAACCCATTCCCGAACATTCGGCTTGCAGTGCAGTTTTACATTTTGATAATTTTTTCACTTTTTTTGTGGAAAAACGAAAAAAGATAATGGTTATTTTATTTAAGATATAAACAAATGAAGCGACAATTTTTAATGTTTATTTTACTTTGTGGAACCCTTAGCGGTTTATGTCAGGATATTTCGTTAAATATTCTCGACGAAAATGTTCTTGACGATACAAAGTTGCCGACAATTGACGATGGTTTTTTTATTCCGGAAAGTTGGGATGTTAACTTAGACAGTATGATGAATTCCCAGTATGTAAAATACTATATAGATAAAAATGCGCATCCGGGTTATAGCGAAGCAATTGTAGCGAGCGATTCGGTTTATGTCGATCGATTGTCGCGCCTGAATAATATCATCGAATTGCCTTACAACAACATTGTCCGTAATTGTATCGACTTATATGTAGACCGTCGAAGAAATACGGTAGAATATATGTTAGGTATGGAAAACTTTTACTTTCCAATGATCGAACAGGCATTGGACGAAAACGGCCTCCCGCTTGAATTAAAATACTTGGCCGTTGTAGAATCGGCTTTAAATCCGGTCGCCTTGTCCAGAGTAGGAGCTTCCGGGTTATGGCAATTCATGCTGATTACAGGAAAACAGTACGGATTGGAAATCAATAGTTTAGTAGATGAAAGACGAGATCCTTTGAAGGCGACTTATGCGGCTTGTGAATATTTCAAAGATATGTACCGGATTTATGGCGATTGGACATTGGTGATTGCGGCCTATAACTGTGGATCCGGAAATGTGAATAAAGCTATAAGACGGGCGGGAGGTACGGATTACTGGAAAATATATCCCTATCTTCCCAGAGAAACGCGTTTGTATGTTCCCCTTTTCATTGCCGCAACTTATGTAATGAATTATTACGCAAACCATCAATTGCGTCCGGTGCAAACCAATTTGCCGGTTGCAGTTGATACCGTAATGGTTAATCAAGCTGTTCATTTCGACCAAATAGCAGAAGTTTTAAGCATGGATAAGGAGTTGATTCGCGTATTGAACCCTCAATACAAGCGGGATATCGTACCCGGCAATTCTAAACCAAGAGCTTTGAAATTACCGGCATTGCAAGTTTATGCATTCGTGGAAAAGGAAAACGCTATCGTGAATCATCGAAAAGATGAATTATTCGCTAACCGTACTTATGTAGGCACTGCGACGAGCAATAAAGAAAAAATCGTTCATACGGTAAAAAAAGGAGAAACGGCAGTTTCGATCGGAAATAAATACGGCGTGACAGCCGGCAACATTCGTAAATGGAATAAATTAAAATCAAACCGGATCGGTATTGGGAGAAAAATCACAGTCTATGTAGATAATGGCGGTTATGCCGCCAAATCCTCATCTGTTTCGTCAAGTCCTAACGTCAAGCCGAATGTAACAGCTTTTTCAAATAGATCGAAATCTTACAAATCGACCGATACGTTAAATAAATACGATACTTATAAAGTAAAATCGGGAGACTCCCTTTATTCTATCGCTCAAAAGTACCCCGGTTATTCTCATAGCGATTTGAAAAAAATGAATAACTTGAGGAGTTCTCAATTAAAAGTAGGACAAATAATCAAGGTGCCGAAAGGTTAATTGCAATGAAAGAAGAAGACGATAAAGTACAAAAGGCATACGAAGTGTTAGTGGATAGTTACGACCGGTCGAATCATCGTAAAAAATTTGAAATCATTAATAAAGCTTTTAAATTTGCCGACCAAGCTCATAAAGGAGCAAAAAGACGTTCCGGCGAGCCTTACATTATGCATCCGCTGGCGGTAGCGCTGATCGTAAGCGAAGAAATGGGTTTAGGATCTACTTCTATCTCTTCCGCTTTATTGCACGACGTAGTGGAAGATACCGATTACACAGTCGATGATATAAAAAACCTTTTTGGAGAAAAAATCGCCCAAATTGTAGAAGGATTAACTAAAATATCGGGAGGAATTTTTGCAGAAGCGGCTTCCGCACAAGCGGAAAACATGCGTAAACTGCTTCTCACAATGTCGGACGATATTCGTGTAATCCTGATCAAAATTGCCGACCGGTTGCACAACATGCGGACATTAGGTTCTCTTTTGCCGGCCAAACAATACAAAATTGCCGGAGAAACAATGTATTTATATGCTCCAATGGCCCACCGGCTGGGTTTGTTTTCTATTAAAACCGAATTAGAAGACTTAAGTTTTAGATACGAACATCCGGAAGAATACAAGCAAATTGAACAAAAATTAGCCGCTACAAAAACCAACAGGGAAAAAATGTATGAACATTTTGCCGAACCGTTGGAAAAAAAACTCAACCAGTTGGGTTATCTGTATAAAATGCAAGAACGGGTAAAATCCATTTACTCGATTTGGAATAAAATGCAAGCCAAAAATGTGAGTTTTGAAGATATATACGATATATTTGCCGTGCGTATCGTTTTTGAGCCGAAATCGGATATCGAGGTAAAGAAACAATGTTGGGATATCTATTCTGCAATAACCGATTTATATAAGTTACGACCCGACCGTATCCGTGACTGGATTAGCCATCCGAAAGCAAATGGTTATCAAGCGCTTCATTTAACGGTAATGGGGCCGGACGGACAATGGGTAGAAATTCAGATCCGAAGCATTAAAATGGACGAAATAGCAGAAAAAGGGTTTGCCGCTCATTGGAAATACAAAGGAAACGGATTGGGAAACGACGACGTTCAAGAACAAACAGAATTGGATCATTGGCTGGAAAGGATACAAGATGTTTTGGAAGCGCCAAGCCCGAATGCAATGGATTTTCTGGATACAATCAAACTGAATCTCTATAGCGCCGAAATTTTTGTCTTCACTCCCAAAGGTGAAATAAGAACCTTGCCTCAGAGCGCAACCGCTTTGGATTTTGCCTATGAAATTCATTCCAACATAGGCGATCATTGTATTGGAGCGAAAGTAAATCATAAATTGGTTCCTCTTAGCCATAAATTATCCAGCGGCGATCAGGTAGAAATACTGACGTCCCGCACCCAATCGCCTAAAGACGAATGGCTCAATTTTGTAACTACGGCTAAAGCGAAAACAAAAATCGAATCTTCTCTGAAAAAACAACACAAAGCAAAAGTAAAAACAGGCGAAACTTTTTTATGTGATGCTTTCAAAAAAATCGGAATTGAATTAACCATTCAAGTTCTGGATAAACTTTGCGCTTTTTACGGCTATTTCAAAAAAGAAGATCTATTCTATGCTTTTGCGGAAAAACAGATCGAATTACCTGAAAATCCGCGTAAAATATTGAAAGAAAAAACGGATAATATTTTTTTCCGTTATGTAAAACATGCACTTAATGTCGGTAATTCGTCTAAAGAAGAAGTGAGAAAAGCGATAGAAAAAATACCTGAACCCAGCTTGGGAAAAATAGACAAGAAAAAAACCTATATTCTCAAAGAAGAAGATTTCCAAAAAAATTTTATTACTCAATCTTGTTGCAACCCCATTCCGGGCGATGAAGTGTTTGGTTTTATCCGGGACGACGGGCGTTTGGAAATTCACAAGCGGTCGTGTCAACCGGCGTTGACGCTAAAAACCCGCTTCGGCGACCGGATCATTTCCTGCGATTGGGCGGGACACAAGACATTTTCTTTCCCCGGCACAATTGAAATAAAGGGCATCGACCGAATGGGTATATTGAATGATATTACGCAAGCCATTACCAACGATTTATCGGTAAACATGCGAAAATTAACCATTGAATCCAAAGATGGTTTCTTTGAAGGAAGAATAGAAGTTGCCATCCATGATGTAGACGATATTAATAAATTATCTTCCCGTCTTCAGAAAATAAAAGGAATAAAGAGCGTCGCCCGCATAGCGGAATAGTTGCTAAAAATGATTACCCCTCCGCC
>JAIRLY010000261.1 GCA_031259075.1 Dysgonamonadaceae bacterium
TCTGCAATTGCCGCACTCGTTCTATCGGTAAATCCATATCTTACAGAGCAGCAAGTTCGGGATATTATAGAAAGTACTGCTCAGAAAGTCGGTGGTTACAACTATCAAACTACCTCCGGTCACCCCAACGGTACATGGAATATCGAAATGGGCTATGGTTTGGTTGACGCCTATGCCGCCGTGCAAGCAGCATGTGCGACTACAGTCAACTTCACCAACCAAACTGTAACCACCGATACGGATGTAGTTTCCTGCGGCGACATCGACGTTCAAGACGTAACTGTCACTAACGGCGCCAAACTCACGCTTGATGCCGCAGGCAAAACGGTTCTTGAAAGTAATTTTGAGGTACAGTTAGGCGCGGAACTGGAAATCAAATAAATCAAAAAGATGACGCTCTACTCTGCACTTTATTATGTAGTAAACTCTCCTTATCATACGCGATAAGGAGAGTTTGCAACTGTCGTCGCTTCCGCTTCGCTACGCACGCTTAGGATTAATTTTTTTCTCGTTATTTCCTTTTTGTTGAAAAATAAAAAAGAACCATGCAACATTTTCCGCTCTGTTAGCATCTAAATAAATATACTTATTAAAAATAAAGAATTATGAAAACATTTTTAAAATTGTTTTGTATTATTTCGGCCATATTATTTTCAAGTTGTTATCAAACAGACAACATAAACGATGGCTATTATGCTTACGAGAACCAATCTCCCGATGCATACAACGAAAAATACAAGGATTATGAAGAAAATCCATTTATTAAAGTCAGCGAAGAACCGGTATCTACTTTTTCGATCGACGCCGACGGCGCTTCTTATTCCAATATGCGCCGTTACTTACATTTAGGGCAATTACCGCCTAAAGCGTCTGTCCGGATTGAGGAATATATCAATTATTTCACTTTCGATTATCCGGAACCGGCACAGGGCGAAAATGTCTCCTTACATTCGGAAATTTCAACTTGCCCTTGGAATACCGAACATCATTTGTTAAGAATTGGCCTCAAAGGAAAGTCTATTCCCGAAAACGAACTTCCGGCATCCAATTATGTGTTTCTCATCGACGTTTCCGGTTCGATGGATTCGCCGGATAAACTCGGAATCCTCAAGACCGGATTTAGCCAAATGACGGAAGAACTTAAATCCGATGATAAAATCGCCATCGTCGTTTATGCCGGCCAGGCCGGAGTATTGTTGGAATCAACCAGCGGCGATCAAAAGAATAAAATTAAAAATGCAATTAAACAATTAAATGCAAACGGTTCTACTGCCGGATATTCCGGACTCTCAACCGCATACGAAATCGCTCAGCAAAATTTTATTCCTAATGGAAACAACCGCATCATTCTGGGTACCGACGGCGACTTTAATGTCGGACCTTCTTCCACCGAAGAATTAATCGAATTAATCGAACAAAAAAGAAAATCCGGAATTTATTTGACTGTTTTGGGTGTAGGAGGAGGCAATCTCAATGATTATATGATGGAACAAGTCGCCAATAAAGGAAACGGAAACTACGAATACATTGATAATGCAAAGCAAATTCAAAAAATATTTGTTCACGAAAAATCAAAATTCTACGCCGTGGCCAACGATTGTAAAAACCAGGTGACATTCAACCCGCAAATGGTCGATTCGTACCGGTTAATCGGATATGAAAACCGAAGCTTAAATAAAGAAGATTTTTCAGACGATGATGTTGATGCCGGAGAAATCGGCGCTTCTCAAACAATAACAGCAATGTATGAACTTGTTTTGAAAAATACCGATGCAAGCGAAGAATATGCAAATTTCGACTTTAGGTACAAGTTCCCAAGTAATACGGAAAGCCGGATGTTGAATCATAAAATCCAACTCGTTCCGAAAGCGATAAACAATGCGTCTGAAAATATGCGGTTTGCGGCGTCTGTTACCGGACTTGGATTGTTGTTGAAAGAATCGGAATACAAGGGAACGCTCACGAAACAAGACATCGTTGATTTGGCAAGCGGCGCTTCTACTTTTGACCCAAATGATTACAGAAAAGAATTTGTAGATTTAGTCGGAAATATAAAGTAAAACGAACCGGTTTTTTTAAATTGCAAGGGTGGAGAATCTCCACCCTCATCTATAACAGAGATACTGTTCCGAAACCTTCTAATGTTAAGCAAGCTTTCTTTTGTCATTGCGAGCTTGACGCGCAATTCTTTTCAATTAAGCACGTTTAACACTAAATGTCTGTAGATTCTATTTATGCTTGAAAAAAACGGCAAACAATATTCCGATGATTAGCGCGTAACCGGAAAAAATAAACCAACACGTAGTCCAATTCGTTACATTGTCGACTGTGTGATAATTAATCACCGCTTCTGCGCCATAATTACCGATGATTGCGCCTAATCCGTTCGTTACCATCATCAACATTCCTTGCGCGCTGGCACGAAACTTGCCCGGTGTTTCCTGTTCAATAAACAGTGAACCGGAAATATTGAAAAAGTCAAAGGCCATTCCGTAAATAATCATGGAAAGAGTCAGCCAAATCATACCGGCGCCCGGATTACCGACGCCAAACAAACCAAAGCGTAATACCCAAGCGCCCAAACTCATCAACATAACTGTTTTAATTCCGAATTTACGCATAAAGAACGGGATAGCCAGAATAAATAAGGCTTCCGAAATTTGCGAAACGGACAAGAAAATATTGTTGTATCTGACGGCAAATGAATTGGGGTAACTACCGGAAAAACTTCCAAGGAAAGCGCTTCCATACGAATTGGTTATTTGCAGGCAAATACCCAGCAAAACTGCAAACAAAAAGAAAATCGCCATTTTCTTTTCTTTTAATAAAATCAAGGCGTCTAACCCCAAAACGGAAACCAGCGAACTCCCTTTTTGAGCTTTCGTCGGAGGCGAAGGTGGAAGAGTAAACGAATAAATTCCCAACAACAAGGCGGAAGCGCTTGCCAACAACAATTGATTGGAACTGGTTCCCCACCCTGCCAAATTAACAATCCACATTGCGACAATAAATCCGACCGTTCCCCAGACACGGATGGGCGGAAAATCTTTTATTGTGTCCATCCGGTGACTCGCCATTACGCTGTAACAAACCGAATAACTTAATCCGATAGTCGGCATGAAAAATAAAGCATTCAGGAACATACACAAGTATAGCTGGCTAAAATCGGTCGCCCGCGATGCGGCAAAAAGACAACAAGCACCCAACAAATGCAAGACGCCTAATAATTTTTCCGAGTTAAGCCAACGGTCGGCAATAATACCGGCAATCGTAGGCATGATAAAAGAAGCAATACCTGCCGTAGCAAACAGCGTTCCGATTTTATCTCCCAGACCCAAATGGAACATATAATTCCCGAAAGAAATCAGCCATGAACCCCATATAAAGAATTCAAGAAATTGTGTGACGGTAAGACGAAGTTTTAGATTCATAATTAACAATTAATTATTGATTCGGGTCAATTTACTTGAAATTTAGTATTTCCTTTCAGGAAAAAATCCACAATTTGACTGGCTGCCGCAACTCCCGCATTATTATTTGCTTCGGCTGTTTGAGCGCCCATTTTTTTAGGCGTGGTAAAATAACGTTTAGGAAATTTCTCTTTCATTTCAGTATCGTTATCCGGCATAATATCCGTCAAATATTTGAAATCCGGTCGCGCTTCCATCAATTTTAACAATTCCGCTTCATTGATAACTTCTTTGCGGGCAGTATTTATTAAAACCGCTTTTTTAGGCATTTTATTCAACAAAGCATAATTGATGGAGTTTTTAGTTTCCACAGTAGCCGGAATGTGCAAGGATACATATTGACATGTTTCATATAATTCTTCTGCGGAAGAAAGCGCTTTTACACCGTCTTTTTCAATTATTTCCGCCGGACAAAACGCATCATAAGCATATAATTCCATTCCGAACCCTTTTGCAATTCGAGCTACATTACGCCCTACATTCCCATACGCATGGATACCTAATTTTTTACCCATCAATTCCGAACCGGAAGTTCCATCGTAAAAATTACGTGCTGCATAAACCATCAATCCCGAAGCTAATTCGGCTACTGCATTGGAATTTTGTCCCGGCGTATTCATCACGACTACTTGGCGAGCTGTAGCTGCCTGCAAATCCACATTGTCGTAACCGGCGCCGGCACGAACGACGATTTTTAACTTTTGAGCCACATTCAAAACCTCAGCATCTATGACGTCACTCCGGATGACAATTGCATCCGCTTCTTTTACAGCTTCCAATAATTGGATTTTATCCGTATATTTCTCCAAGAGCAGGATCTCCATTCCTGCATTTTCAACGATTTGTTGAATCCTTTTTACCGCTTCTGCTGCAAAAGGTTTTTCTGTTGCAATTAAGATTTTCATAATTTCTTATTTTTAATGTTGTTTATTTTCATTTGAATCGTTCGGCTTCCTGTATTTTTTCATGAATAAGTTTCAGCAAGAGTAGTTTATTTTCTCGGGACCGGCTTCCTTTTTCATAATCTTCTAAAAGGGGAACTAAGTTTTTCGCTGAAATCATCTTCATTATCGGAAGCATTTTATGCGCTATATTTTTCACCATTTCCCATTTTTCATTTTTAAATGCATGTTCCAAGAGTACATAATTTTTCTTCGTTTCTTCAATAAAGGAACGCATGATGGATTTTTCAGCTCCGGAGTCATTTCCGGCAAAAGCGATTAATGCTTTAAATCCTTTTTCTTTGTGTGTTGAATCATTTTCACCGGTTGTATTTTCTTTTCCGGTATATTGATAAATGAGGTCAAATAACTGTTGAGAGGTAAACGGTTTCGCTAAAAACGCCGAAAAACCGGCTTCTCGATACCTTACTTCAGTCAGATGCGAATTAGCCGATAAAGCGATGATCGGCATTGTTCCTGCATTTTCAAAACTTGACATACGAATGCGTTCTACCAATTCAATTCCATTCATATCCGGCATTTGAATGTCGGAAAAAACAATGTCAAAATGTTCTTTTTGAAGGATTTGCAAAGCTTCCAATGCACTGGAGCAGATATGTAAAATCATTCCCTCCCGCTTCAGCCATTCCGTAAGTAAGTTTAATTGGACAATATCGTCATCTATGAATAATATTTTTAACCGGTTTTTGCCGTAATGTTTTTTCTCCGGTTTTATTTCTTCCAACGGAATGGTTAGCGTGAAAATAGAACCTTTCCCTATCGTCGAATCAACAGAAATAGAGCCTCCCAGCAATTGGGCCAATTTATTTGAAATACTTAATCCCAAACCCGAACCTTCTATATTTACTCCGGTGTAATCAAGACGTTCAAATTCTTGAAATATGCGTTCTTTATCTTGCTCTTTAATTCCGTGCCCCGTATCTTTAATTGACAGTAATAATTTTGTCTTATTTTCAATTTTTATTGATTTTGCAAACAAAGTGATACTTCCTTTCAAAGGGGTAAATTTAATTGCATTGGAAAGAATATTATTCACAATTTGCCGGATACGATAAGGATCGCTGATATAGTTTTTTTCTTTGTCGACATTCAAATCAATTTCAAATTGTATTTCTTTTTTCTGAGCTTCGGGTTGAAAACTTTTGTAAATATCCGTCAACAAGACATAAGGAGAAAAAGGCAATTGTTCAATCTTTTGCCGGTTTTCATCCAACGAATGAAAATCCAGTAAATTTCGTACCAAATCAAGAATATGCGTTGCCGATTGTTGCATGTTTTCTATGTAGTATCCCCCTCGGAACGACGGTTTATCCTTTAACATTAATTCAAGATAACCCAAAATGGAACTGATCGGAGCTTTAATATCGTGAGTAATGGTTAACAAGAGTTGTTCGCGGGAAACCAACAACTTTTCCACTTCTTTTTTACCGTTTTCGATTTCATGCTGAAGACGCTGACTAAGAGTGATGGAATGAATAATCCACGACATAAAAAAGAGTGCGACGACAATTGCAGCAAAGGCTATAATGGAAATAATCACCAAAGAACGGTGAATTGTTTCGGTTTGTTCTTCCATCAATTTCAGATTATTTCGATACTCTTTATGTTCCATTTCATTCATTATCCGATTAATTTGCACCGTAGTTCTCTCGTTCATAGTGTGTAACTCATTTTGTTTCAACAGCAATTGAGCGGCAATTGCTGCATTTTTCTTTTGAGCGGCCAAATTAATTTCTTTTATAAATTCTACAATGGTATCTTTGATGGGCGGCAAGACAACATTCTGTAAATTAACTGTAGAATAAAAGTTTATTTGTTGCAAGGTATCCGGTCTATTGGTTTTAATGGCGTCGCTTAGTCTTTTGAAAAGACCTTTCTTTTCTTTCAGAACTGTCGTCGTATCTCCAAATTGTTGCAAAGTATTTAATAGTAGATCGTCCAATGCGTTTAAATCGGTTCGATTCAGAACGGTTTTTTGTATAATTTCTTTCACCGTATTGTTTTGAAGCGATTTTATAAGTTTAACTAATTCTGCGATATTCTCCTTTTTCTCCAACAGCAGCACGTTTAAGCTATCCAAATGAAGATTCATATCCTGCTCTTGAAAAACGGCTTTCATCTTAAGCAATTGATCAAAAACAGAGGTCATTAAAGAATCATACTCAACGGTTAGCTCCGAATCGGTTGCAACCGTTAAAAGCCGCATTGTACCTTCAGCATGATACATAGTAGCTAATGTATTACTCAAAATAACAAGTTCTTGATTTTGCTGGTAGGGTTCGGTAATTTTGGAATAATTCAACCATTCCCTATAAATCCAAACAATACCGATAATAGACAGGGCTACCATTATTCCATACCCTAAAGCTACAACCAGTTTTATTTTTACACTTTGATGCATATAATTTCAGGTATGTCTTTTACAATATTGATATATTTCGGGAATATTATCCAACAATAGATCAATCGGAATAGTAGGTGTTTGAGAAACTAATACCAATCGAAAAATCACATTCTTTAATTGTCGTATATTTCCGGGCCAATTATATTCTTTCAAACAATGAAGCGTTTCTTCATCAAATCCGATTATATTTTTATTGATTTCAAGATTGGCTTTTGCCAGAAAATAATGAGAAAACAAAGGGATATCATCTTTACATTCCTGCAAAGTAGGAATTTTGATAAGAAATTCATTAAGACGATGGTACAAATCACTTCTAAATTTACCTGAAGTAATCGAATGTTCCATGTCTTCATTGGTTGCTACTACAATCCGCACGTCTACATCCTTTTCTTTATTTGCACCTACCGGTTTGATTTTTTTTTCTTGCAAAACACGCAGTAATTGCATTTGAACATCAGGAGAAAGATTTCCTATTTCGTCCAAAAATAGAGTACCGCCATTTGCTTCTGCGAAATAACCGGTTTTATTACTTATCGCTCCCGTAAAAGAGCCTTTGATATGGCCAAAAAAATCGCTGGCTGATAATTCTCTGTTCATAACGCCGCAATCTACAGGGATAAACGGACTTTCGGAACGGTTGCTTTTCCCATGAATCATACGTGCGATATGTTCTTTCCCTACTCCGCTTTCTCCTTTAATAAATACGGACAGATTCGTAGGAGCGACTAAATCCACATACTCATATACCTTTTTATATTCCAGCGATTGACCTCTAATATAATTTTCTTCCCTTGTTTCTTTATCTGTTTTGGCTGCATGCGTCAATTTTGTCGTTTGCTGCGCAATTACATTCGCTGTTTGCATTTTTTTCAGCAACTCATCCGGATTGATTGGTTTTGCTACATAATCGTATGCGCCCGAACGGATGGATTCCACCGCAGTTTGAATGTCTGCATAACCGGTCATCATAATAAATACTACTTCAGGATAAATATTTTTTACCCATTTAAGAAAAGAAATACCGCTCTCATCAGGAAGACGCAAATCCGAAATAACCAAATCCGGCTTAAACCGTTCCACTTCTTTCTTAGCCTCCGCTACATCAATAGCCGTTTGAACTACATAGTTTTTTTTGGTCAACCATGTTTTCAACATGAGACTTAAAGTTATATCGTCATCCAATATTAATATATTTTTCATCAAAATGGTTAATGATTATTCGAGTCGCGTATATTTGGATACAAATATAGAGTAATTTTTGTAAATTACAAAAATTGCGAAAAGATTTCAAATTGTCGCATCAACTTCAAAGCAAATGTCTCAACTCGCGCTTGCAATACGCCGTCATTAGAGTTAAAAACGGAAGCACCTCGTGCTTTCGCCCTTTCGCCCTTTCGCGCTTTCGTGCTTTCGCGCTTAAGAACTCTCCCCCAACCCCGTTTCAGGGGTTGAATTTCTTGTATCCGTTCAAATCCTTTCAGTCGTTCAACCCGCTTCGGGGTTGAAAGCGCCACCGACATTCCGCTCGCCCCCAATCGCTTCGCTTCATTGGGGGTTATTTATATTGAAGACCTTCGGTCTTCCTTCCTCCATTCTCTATTTTCATTTTAACTTTTAGTTTTTAGTGGGTCATCTCTCATGCCCCGAAGGGCGAAAGCACGAAAGCGCGAAAGGCTTTCAGCCTCAACCTGACGGTTATGGAATTCTTCGCGGCGAGAAGGGTACTTCCGTTCTTAACTCTTAGTTTTTAGTTTTTAACTCTTAGAAGGATGGTTGTATTTTGTCTTTCTTTTTTTGGATGGGAGAACTAAACTTTCTTCGCGGGTAACGGGGCTGTATCAAAAAAATAAAGTA
>JAIRLY010000262.1 GCA_031259075.1 Dysgonamonadaceae bacterium
TTATTACATCATACGAAAGGATCAATCGTTCATATATCTTCAATCAGCGTTCATACAGGATATAAAGGTTTAGCAATGTATGCATCAAGTAAAGGTGCATTAGAAGCATTCTCAAAAAATACGGCAAGAGAGTGGGGCGAATTGGGAATACGCTCCAATGTTGTTGTTCCCGGCTTTATGGAAACAGCCATAAGTGCCACTTTAACAGAGGAACAGAAAGACAGGATATATAAACGAACGTCTTTAAAATCTCCGACGAGTATTCTGTCAGTTGCTGAAACAGTGGCTTTTTTACTGTCTGAACAATCTATTAGTATTACAGGGCAAAATATACACGTAGATTCGGGAACGATCTAAAATTTATATACTTGCTTTACAAAAACAAATAAGTTATTATAGTTATCATCGTTGATTTTTATGACTCTTTATATTTGCGACGAAAAAGAGTCCGAAGATTACAAAATAGATTTGTCGAAAACAGCCATAACCTTATCTTTAAATTATAAATTTGTATGAAAGAAAGGATTAGAAAATTTGATTATTGAGCTGGAAGCGAAATTTGACGTGTCCTTTGGATCGAAAGGAATCGCACAAATGAAAGGCAATGATGCAATGGAGAATATGATAAAAACCAAACTGTCCTGTTAATGATATACCTTATTATTTGATGGTTATCCATGAAAAAAATATAATTATCTCATTGCAGGGGGTATAAACTTCATTTGATGTATATTGATGGCTTTCTATAATACTGTATTTCACATACATAAGAGGTGGTAATATGTGAAAGTGAACAATATAAACATTTATCAACAGTGCCATATATAGCGGTTATTGGAAAGTGGTTAATAATAAATAAATACAACATAGCTATACATTCAATTGTAATAGCGGTTACAGTAATAGCAGTTACAATTAAGAATACTTTTTACAGAAAAATAGAGAATTCACAATTATGTTGAAGTTTTATGATCGCAGAAATGAACTGACATTGCTCGAAAAAATCGGGCAAAAGTCAGTGGAAACAGCACAGATGACTTTTGTTGTCGGGCGACGGCGTATTGGAAAGACCTCATTGCTTGTTAGTTCGGTTACAGGTAAGAAAGCGATTTATTTTTTTGTCGAAAAGAAGAACGAAGCGTTGCTTTGTGAAGAATTTGTTGACGAAATCCAAAATAAACTCAATGTGACGGTTTACGGTATGATGCGGACTTTCAAGGAAGTCTTCGGGTATTTGATGAATTTGTCTCAAAATGAAAATTTCACTTTGCTGATTGACGAATTTCAAGAATTTCAGAATATCAATCCTGCGATTTACGGAGAAATGCAAAATCTGTGGGATAAACACAAGAGCAACAGTAAATTAAATCTCATTCTTTGCGGTTCGGTTTATTCGCTGATGAAACGGATTTTTGAAAATGCAAAAGAGCCGCTTTTCGGTCGCGCAACTGCCCGCTTGCATTTGAAATCCTTTGATATTAAAACGGTTAAGGAAATTGTGGCAGACAATTATCCCAAATTCACAAACGAGGATTTGTTAGCATTTTATCTTTTCACCGGCGGCGTGGCAAAGTATGTGGAATTGTTTGTCGACGCTAAAGTATTTACAGCGAAAAAGATTGTTAATGAGATATTTTCAGCAAATTCGCTTTTCCTGAATGAAGGCAAAAATGTATTGATTGATGAATTTGGCAAGGATTATGGCAACTATTTTTCAATTCTGATGCTCATTGCTTCTTCGAAAACTTCACGTTCGGAGATGGAATCGATTATGGGAAGCACTTTGGGTGGATATTTGGATAGACTGGAAAATGAATTTGGATTGATTACAAAAATTCGTCCCATGCTTTCAAAACCTGCAGGAAAAGTCGTAAAATACCGGATTGATGATAATTTTCTTAACTTTTGGTTTCGTTTCATTTATAAATATCGTGGAGCAATAGAAATAGAAAATTTTGATTATGTGAAAAATATAATTGAACGGGATTATAATACTTACAGTGGGCAAATTTTGGAACGCTATTTTCGCGCAAAAATTTCGGCAGAAGAAAATCTCTCTCAAATCGGCTCGTATTGGGAAAAAGGCAATCAAAATGAAATTGATATTGTGGCTCTTAACGAATATGAAAAAACTGCGGTCATCTCCGAAGTCAAAAGACAAGCAAAAAATATAAATTTGAAGATATTAGAGAAAAAAGCCGAAAATCTTGTTGCGAAATTGAAAGGATATGTAATAGATTTTCGTGGATTTTCGATGGATGATATGTGAGATATGAGGATTCTATCGGAAGTAATATATTAGGGTATTTTATGTGTGTTGGCGAATAATAATAATTTTTACGGCGATGAACAATTTATATCAATACTTGCCGGAGATTACACGGCTTTGTGAACAATACAAAGTGAAAACATTATTAGATAATGTATTATAAGTGCAATATGAATTCATTTATTTGAGTAAACTTAAGTATAAAGATTTTATAAGAATATACAGATGAGTGAGACAGTAAAATTCAGTGAGATAGAAGAAAAATTTTGACCATACGCAATCAACAGGTGATACTTGACAGCGATGTCGCTGCATTGTAGGACGTTGAAACGATGAGGATAAATGAAGCCGTCAAAAATAACCCCGACAAATTCCCCAACGGTTATGTAATAGTGTTGACACAAGAAGAGAAAAGAGAGGTTAGCGAAATTTTCGATAACTTCAAAATAAAATTCTCGCCCGTATTACCCAAAGCATTCACCGAAAAAGGATTGTACATGCTTGCTACTATTCTGAAAAGTCCGAAAGCAACGCAAACCACGATCTAATTTTAAAGGCGCATTGCCTTCAATCGAAGACATTGAGAACGAATTAAAGGATGATTTAAACGGCTAATTACATAAACAGTCATGAGCAAACTGATAAAAATAGATGAAGAATATAAACAATGGATTTCCGAACTTAGCGAAAGATTCAGAGTAAGCCGGTTGAGAGCGTCGGTAAAGGTAAACGACGAAATGCTCCGCTTTTACTGGTCGCTTGGCAGAGATATTGTGGAATTAAAAGTAGAAAGCAAATGGGGAGACGGTTTTTTCAATAACCTAAGCCTTGATTTGCGAAATGAGTTGCCAAATATTAACGGTTTTTCACCAAGAAACCTGCGATACATGAAAAGCTTTTATCTTCTTTACAATCAACTGCTTCTAAATTTGCCCCAAGCTGGGGCAAAAATTGAAGACGCTAATCATATTGAAATTTTGCCCCAAGTTGAGGCAAAATTATTCGCTATACCATGGGGACATCACAAATACATTATTGACAGATATTCCAACAATTCCCAAAAAGCATTTTTCTTTGTTCAAAAAACGATAGAAAATGGCTGGTCACGATCTATGCTGCTGAATTTCTTAGATACCGATCTTTACGAACGGCAGGGTAAAGCGATAAGCAATTTC
>JAIRLY010000270.1 GCA_031259075.1 Dysgonamonadaceae bacterium
TCTAACATACAGGGCTGCAAATCCGACGGAAAATGCCAATATCGCTGTGAACAAATAAATCATCACACTAACCTCACTCTGGTGACTTTGAACATATTCCGTCAAATCATCTCTGTTAAAAAATTTGGTTAATTTATTATTAACAGTAAGTATAACCACGACCACAATAATAAGAACTATTGTCTTGTATCGCTTTTCCTGATCCTTGTTTTTTTTATACATCGGTATGAATTCTATCTATAAAAAGGAATACTCTCCTTTTTTCATTCAATTTTTACTATCTACCTGTTTCCATTTTTATATTCGCCAGAACGTCGCATCCAAACTATACAAAAAAACGCAACAATTAGACTGACCGGAATAGTTATGCTTAGGCTATATACGGAAACAAGTACTCGAAATGAATATAAATAAAGTATGATACTATTTTGTATCATCAACAACAATATACAAATGAGTATTACCGATATAGCTATTTTTTCTTGTTTTGATGCCATTATTTTTCTGAAAATCACGTATAATGGGAATAAAATACCCACATAAATTATAACGAAAAAAACGAAATCAAACAAATTCTTGATAAAAAATAAACCCTCTACTGATGGAAACCATCCCAATGTTCCCAATGTAAAAACAACAACAAGTACATCATTGCATTTAGAAAGTTTTTTACCAAATAAAAATGACTTAAATCTACTCATATTTCCGTCTATTTTATTCTTAGTCACTTTTTTGTTAATCGTTTTCATTGTTAAGTTACATTTATAATAATACATTCTGATAATTTAAATAATACGCCCATGCTTTTTGCACGGTGAACGTGCCCGTGTCGGCTGTTGTTTCATTCATGCCCGCCTCAGCATACTCTCCCTGTGTCAAGAATTGCGCTAATTCTTTAGACGGCGCTACCCCGAAGAGACGATAGCGCCGACTATCTCTCCAAGTCGTTTTTGTACAATTGCCATATGTCGGGCGATGATAAAAATTCCTGCATTTCCTTTTTTATTTCTGTTGCCGCCGTTGTAGGCGTTTTTTCTTTCGTCTGCAAAATCTCTTCCGCCCACTTTGTGGCCTCTCCGTATTCCTCTTTCTCTATCAGCATTTTTGCCAATAAGTATTTGGGATATAGCTTAGAAGGTATCATGTTGATTACTGTCAGGTAGGTTTGTCTGGCTTTTTCAATCGCCCCCAACTCCTTATAAACGTTCCCCAGCAGAGTATAGCTGTTCGGATTGGAAGATTTTTCGATCGCGCGTTCCAACTCTTCTGCACTTTCTTTATACAACTGTTTTTGGGCTAATGCCGAACCGAAATAAAAATGGAAAATGCCGCTGTTGTTCATGAACGGCTCGCCTTGCCTGTATATTTCTATACCCTTGTCCACCTGACCGGAAAAAACGAACGACTGCCCTTTCTTCAACAGGCGATATCCGTAAAGATTATGCATCGCGGCAACTGTAACCGGCAATGCAAGCAGGAGCAATGCATATTTTCCCCATCGCATGATCTGTACATGCACATTCCATCGCCACCGGGCTTGTCCCTTTGTAAAAATGACCGCAAGGCAGAAAACGAGATACAGGTGAATCGCCGCAACTTTCAATGGATAAGACACGCACATCAACACTAATACGGAGGCTAATGAAGATTGAGCACCCGAAAACAAAGCGCTGTAGCTTTTGCGCTTTTGCATGAACGCTGCACATATCAGGCCGACAAACAGGATTGTAATCAAAAAACCCTGCTCAATACTCATCTCCAAAAAATCATTATAGGAGCACGTTACGTAATCCGCCACATAGCGCTCCGCTTCCGTTCCGCCATTACCGGCAAAGTATGTGGATTGCCATTTCCCGTAGTTTGCCTCGACATAGCCGATACCTTTTCCAAAAAACTTGTCGCCTATATCTATATGCTGTCGGGTAATGACTTTCCATACCAGAACGCGCCCGAAAGCGGAGTTTTCTTTAAACAGGTACAAGGCATATGAGCCGGCGGACAGGATGACGGCAGCACATGTCACAGCAACTATTTTCCGCAACGGCGTATGAAGGATTGCAACCGCTTTCCGCCACCAATCATACCGGGCGTTGAGGACAAGTAAACAGCCCGGCAACGCGGCTATCCATGCGCCACGCGATTGGGAGACAACTAACAGATAAAGAACAAATACAAAACATACCGCCAGAAAATAATACAGGTTTTCCGCCTTTTTATTACGCTTGTAACTCAACAGCAGAGCAAGGATAAGCGGGGACAGCACAGCGAGATAGCCGCCATATGCGCTCGGATTACCGAACGATCCGCCAAGGATAAAATGCTCGCTTTCGTTGTGTATCCAGCCGAACATTTGCCCCAATCCCCAAACAATCTCAACGGTCGCCGTCAGGACAATGATTTTCCATGCGCCCCCAACAGCCGGTCTCTTCCGGATAAAGAGACACATGAAGATAAACAGTAACAGCCAGCACTCCAATAAAACGTACAAGTGATATCCGCCGTATGGATTCTTCCAAAACAGCGCGCCGACAAACAAGACCATCAACAACGCAAAAGCGCAAACCGTTCCCGCGTTAAGATTCAATCTCCCTTTCCCCCGCCGTATATTTGTCAATGCCAAAATCAAAGACAAAGCCAAAACCGCAACATGGAAAATTCCGTAAGATTCCACCCACCAGTTACCGCTACAATGAATCGGAACGAACAGTAAGAATAATGCGATGTTTTCCCTGCTGATCATCTTTGCTTCTTCTTTTTTGATATCCACATGATGAATACATATACGATAAGTCCTATCGCTAAAGAAATAAGGACATGTATGAAAGTAAGACCCTCCTTCCTGTATTCCACATATTTATAGTCGGGATGAACGGTCACGATTTTCGACAGCTGGGCGGATAATTCATCCATGGAAACGGCAACTTCATTATTTTTTATATAAGACATAACGGAAATATACCCAAACTTCGTAGGCTGGAGCATTTGACAACTTTCCAGCGCTACCGTATCTTTCCGAATGGAATAATAGTTGAAAATATAATAATCACCCTCTTCAACCTTTGTATTCATTTTGTTAAAGCGAATTTGCATGCTGTCGGTCTTTATTTCTCCCTGTTTTCCGGCTTTGGTAAAATCTGCTACGATTTGTTTGAAATTAAAGGCATTTAACGTTTTAACAGCCGGCATAAAGCAAATAAGCGCATAATATCCTTTTGTATAGTCGCCTTGTGCAACAGGATAAATGCCCATATCCACATTAAACTGCTTAAGTTTTTCTTTCAGAAATGACTGAGGAATAGTATCCCACCCTTCAGGAAGCGTAATGGCGTATTTGCATGCCCGATTATCTATTGACACTATACCTGATGCGTAGACATTCATCCCGCACACGCTTATAAAAAAAACGAAACAACTATATAACTTTTCTCTAATCATACCTTCTCATCTTTCAAAATGTACACTGTTTAATCCAATCC
>JAIRLY010000286.1 GCA_031259075.1 Dysgonamonadaceae bacterium
TGGAGCCTAAGGGAAACTAAAAGTTAAGAATGGAAAATAGAGAAAGGAAGACCTTCGGTCTTCCTTTGTTTTCATCTTTTTATCCAAATCGTGTTGCGCCACATTCCGTTAGGGACGGAATGTCGGTAGAAACGGGATACGATTTTGCACATTCTGCTTTAACCTGCGAAGCAGCGGCTTTGACGGACAGGGAAAGCCTTCGGCTTTCCGATCGCAACCGTAGCTTGCTTACGCAACAGAAAAGCAGGATTATTTAAAAAACAGAAAAATGCACGTAATTTTTAGGATGTTCTTTTATATCCAAGAAGAGATTAGATGCATTTCGAGCGGTCGAATCCAGATGATCATACAAAGAACGGTCGTTTAATAAAAGCCCCAAGGTATTATCTTTGCTGTTTAATTGTCCGGACATTTGATCTATATTTTGCATGACTTTGTCTATCTTGGCAAAAGTGGCCTGCAAATCCAACTCTTTCAAACGACTGCTTACAACCGTAAAATCGGAAGACACCTTATTCAAACTGGAAACAATAACAGGAACGTCTTTCGACAAAAGTTGATTGAGTTGATTGGATGAATTTTGAAGGTTAGCGGCAGTTACTTCAATATGATTTAAAGATTGAACTAATGCCGGATGATTCACCAATACCTGAATACCCAATAATATAGAGTCCAGACGAGGGAGGAGATTTTCTATCTGAGGCAACAATTCCGCAGAAAGTTGATCCATTAATCCGATCGAAGAAATACCTTCAATTGTATCCCCTGCCTGACAATAGGACGTTGCCTGCCTGTTAATTATCAAATTCAAATAAGCTCCCGACGTCAGTCCTGATTTCAACTCGATATAACTTCCGGTTTTCAATTTTATATTTTCATCCAGACTGATTTGAACAACAATGTTATTTGTATTGACCTCATCAAACTTGTACTGAATTGAATTAACTGTTCCCACTCTAAATCCGTCGATAAAAACAGGACCGGATTTTTGCAATTCAGACACATTGGGCATTGAAACGTAATAATGATTTGTCGGCTTAAACAAATTAATTCCTTTCATGTAATTTATCCCAAAATACAAAACAAATAAACTGATAATCGTTACTACGCCTATCGTTACTTCCTTATTGAAAATTTTCTTCATTGTTTGCTTTTTTTATTTAATTTTGAACTCTTATGCCATTTTCAAATTTGACAATAAATGCATCTTTAAAATCTTTCAGTAAAGATGCTCTGATTTCTGAAATTTCCTCCCAGTCGGCAGATTCACCTACCGTATATTTATATAAACCTTTATCTACATAATAATCGGCCTTATATCCCTTTAACAGCTTTGAATTTTTCACCAATTTCCTTGCAGAAGCCAGAATTTGCACTTTATATACGATTTTTTTGCCTGCATCTTTTCTGTTTTTTTCCACTTTCTTATCTTCGATTATCTTTCCGGAAGTATTTTTTGTGATTCTGTTTTTTCGGTCATAATCTGTTTTATATTGCGTAAACGCATCGCAAATGGCTTTTGCATATTTTTTTTGACCGGCTTCGCTAAGCAAAATTTTTTCCGCTTCCGAATTTGTAATAAAATCAAGTTCAACCAATATACGCGGCATAGCCGATTTTCGAAGTACCAGATACTGTGCCTGCTTTACGCCATATCCTGCCCATTTTACGCAGGTCTTCAGTTGATTTTGTACCATAAATGCAAAATCAATACTTTGCTCGACAAATTTGTTTTGAATAAATTCAAACATAATGTACGATTCGATGGAATTAGGGTCAAAACCTTCGTATGTTTCTTCATAATTGTCTTCCAACAAAATTACAGCGTTTTCTCTTTGAGCGACTTCCAAATTTTCTTTTGTACGGGAAACTCCAAAAGTATATACTTCCGGTCCGCGCAAAGACTTTGAAGTAGAAGCATTGGTATGAACCGATATAAACAAATCGGCATTGGACCTGTTCGCTACGTTTGCGCGTTCGTCCAAACCTATAAATACGTCCGTACGGCGGGTATATATCACCTTAACATCCGGATGTCGTTCCGATATATACTTACCTGTCAGGAGTGTAACCGCAAGATTGATGTTTTTTTCTTTCCCTTTCGATCCGATAGCGCCCGGATCTCTTCCGCCGTGTCCGGCATCAAGCACAAGCACAAAAGAATTATCCGCACTATTAGCGGATACGAATGAAATTGCTATTAATGATAAAATAAATGATAATATAGGAAAATATCTTTTCAAAAGTATTTTTTTTGCTAATATTTGGGAACAAATTTACATGAATATTTTGAATAAATACAATATTTTTACCGATATGAATTAAAAGTTGTAATTTTGCAGCCAAAAAATATAGAAATGAAACGGAAATATCTCCTGTTAACAATTATAATAATCTATTCTTTTTCAGTTAGTTCACAGATCACTCCAAAGCGGGAGTTTCGTGGAGTGTGGATTAGTGTTGTTCATCAAGACCAATACGTAAAAATGACCATTCCTGAGATGAAACGATATTTTGAAAACATGTTGAATAAATTGCAGGCTTGCCGTATCAATGCCGTTTTGTTTCAGGTTCGACCGGCTGCCGATGCTTTCTATTATTCTGAAATTGAGCCTTGGAGCCGATATTTGCGAGGATATCAGGGACAAGCGCCGGAAGAAAAGTTTGATCCGATGGCTTTTCTCCTCGAAGAAGCTCATAAACGCAACATAGAATTTCATGCGTGGTTAAACCCATATCGTGTAACCGTTTATGACACTGACGCCTTACATTCTTCTCATATTTATTATCAACATCCCGAATGGTTTGTCAAATACGGAAAGCAAATTTATTTTGATCCGGGCTTACCGGAAAGTAGAAATTTTATATGTAAAGTTGTGAAAGATATTGTCAACCGTTACGATTTGGATGCAATTCATCTGGACGATTATTTTTACCCTTATCCCGTAAAAGGAGAAAAATTTCCGGATGACAAAAGTTTTAACAAATATGCCGCTTCTCAAGGTTTTTTGCCTTATCAGCGGGACGAATGGAGAAGAAATAACGTCAATATGTTGATTCGACAGATAAAAACGGTTATTGTTCATGAAAAAACTCATGTTCGCTTTGGAATTAGCCCTTTTGGTATTTACCGGAATAAAAAAAATACATCCGACGGGACAGGAAGCAATACCGGCGGGTTACAAAATTACGACGATCTGTATGCAGATGTAAAATTATGGGTCGAAAAAAATTGGATTGATTACAATATTCCTCAAATTTACTGGGAAATCGGACATCGAACCGCCGATTATGAAACATTAATCAATTGGTGGAACCGGAACAATTACGGCGCACATTTGTATATCGGACAAGACATTGTCCGCACGATGAAAACCGCCGATCTACAAAATCCAAACAAAAATCAGTTAACACGAAAAATGGAGTTGGAACGAACACTTCCGGCTGTTTACGGCAATTGTTTTTGGCCGGCGTATGAATTGCTGAACAATACCGGCGGAATAGCCGACAGTTTAAAAAATCATTATCATGCTTATCCTGCTTTGATCCCTGCTTATTTGCACCTGCATAACAAGAAACCAAAGGATATAAAATCTTTAAAAGCAGAATGGACCTCTATGGGATATGTTTTGCATTGGAAACGAAACGGAAATCCGACCGATCCTAAAAAGGCACAATATTACGTCATCTATCGCTTTGCAAATAAAGAAAAAGTAAATTTGGAAGATCCATCCAAAATAGTGGCGATTGTTCGCGAAACTTCGTACATATTACCTTATAATCAGGGAACGAAAAAATATAAATACATCGTTACTTCCGTTGACCGCTTTCACAATGAATCTAAAAAAGGAAAATCAAAGACGGTAAAACTGTAAGCTGTCTTATGCTTTTGTCTTCGGTCTGTTTTTGTGTAATGTCGAAAATTTAATGTATATTTGCGAAAAAATTAAACGCAATGCAAATTAAAATATTTGAGTTGAATCCGGTTCAAGTAAACACTTACTTGATCTACGATGAAACAAAAGAAGCAGCCCTTATTGATTGTGGTGTTTCTTCTAAAGAAGAACGTGAAAAAATAAAAGAATATATCGATTTGCATCATTTGAAATTAAAACGCTTGCTAAATACACATCTCCATTTCGATCATATATTAGGAAACCGTTTTATCTATGATACTTATGGTTTAAAACCGGAATATCATGCAGCAGAAGAGTCTATGCCCGGATTGAAAATGCAGGCTTCGACATTCGGCATGTTTATTAATTACGAACCTGTAACCGCCGAACATTTTATCAATGAGGGTGATTTCATTCGATTTGGAAATACGACATTGAAAGCCCTGCTGACTCCGGGACATTCGCCGGGTAGTCTTTCATTTTATTGCTTCGAAGGTAATTGTGTGTTTACGGGAGATGCTCTTTTCCGTCACGACATCGGTCGAACCGATTTGTGGGGCGGAAACGAAGCTGTTTTAATTGCTGCCATACGAAATAAATTATTGACTTTACCCGACCTCACAGTGATATATCCCGGACACGGGCCGGCCTCTAACGTTAAAGAAGAAAAACAACATAATCCGTATATAAATTATGAATCATGAATTTGTTTCCCGCCATATCGGCGTGAATGAAAAAGAAATCGGAGCGATGGTTTCAAAAATCGGCGTGAATAGTTTAAAACAACTAATTGATGAAACCATTCCGCAAAATATCCGTTTGAAAAAAGAGTTGGAATTACCGGAAGCAATGACTGAAAGAGAATACGCAGAACATATTGCGGAAATAGCTTCTAAAAATGAAATTTTTACTTCCTATATCGGCAGAGGTTGGTATGATACCTGCACTCCAGCCGTCATTTTACGGAATGTATTCGAAAATCCATGTTGGTATACCTCTTATACTCCTTATCAGGCCGAAATATCACAAGGCCGTTTGGAAGCTTTGTTGAATTTCCAGACCGTAATTAGCGATTTAACCAAACTTCCCCTTGCAAACTGTTCCTTGCTGGACGAAGCAACTGCCGCCGCCGAAGCAGCCAATATGCTTTTCCAAACCAGAACACGGGAACAGGTGAAAAACAGTGCAAACGTATTGTTTGTAGATAATAAAGTTTTTGATTCTACTTTGGCGGTACTAAATACAAGAACGCAACCGCAAGGAATCGTTTTACAAAGAGGCGATTATAAAACTTATTCGTTTACCGGAAAAGAATTTGGAGCTATCGTTCAATATCCCAATTCCGATGGAAATATTGAGAATTATAAAACATTTGTAGAAAAAGCAAACGCAAAAGGCGTTAAAATAGCTGTTGCAGCTGACTTACTCAGTTTATGCCTGCTTACTCCTCCGGGAGAATGGGGTGCAGATGTGGTCTTCGGAACTTCTCAACGTCTGGGAATACCTATGTTTTATGGTGGTCCTGCAGCCGGTTATTTTGCAACAAAAGAAGATTACAAACGTAATATTCCGGGACGCATCATCGGTATTTCTAAAGACGCTTATGGAAAAAGAGCCTTGCGAATGGCTTTACAAACACGCGAACAGCATATTAAACGCGAAAAAGCCACCAGCAATATCTGTACGGCGCAAGCGTTGTTGGCTACAATGTCTTCTTTTTACGCTATATATCATGGGGCGGAAGGTTTGAAAAAAATAGCCGGACAAATTCATTCCATTGCCGGATTTCTTGCTGAAGAACTAACGGCTATGGGTTATGTTCAGGAAAATCAAAACTATTTTGATACCTTAAAAATACGAATGGCGCCGAATGCCTCCATAAATACATTGATCGATACGGCTCTGGAATGTAAAGTCAACCTTTATTATTTTAAAGAAGGTGAAATAGGAATCAGTATCGACGAAACCACTCTTTTGGAAGATGTCGGCGTTTTATTGTATATCTTCTCCGAAGCCATAAATTCTCCCAAAGGCGATTGGAACACAGATATGCCTGCAACAAAGATTTATTTCGATGCATCTTTTCAAAGAACTTCCGGTTTCCTGACTCAGGAAGTGTTCAATTCGTATCACACCGAAACCGAATTGATGCGCTACATAAAAAAATTGGAAGTCCGAGATCTTTCCTTGACACATTCGATGATTTCCCTGGGATCGTGTACAATGAAACTGAATGCAGCATCGGAACTGTTGCCGTTGAACAACCCGCATTTCAGCAATATTCATCCGTATGCTCCCGAAGATCAAACGGAAGGCTATAAAGAACTGATCGAAAACTTAACGTCCTATCTGGGAATTATCACCGGTTTGCCGGGCGTAAGTTTTCAACCTAATTCGGGTGCAGCCGGAGAATATGCCGGCTTGATGACTATTCGCGAATATTTGAAATCCATCGGGCAAGGCCACCGGAACATCATACTCATTCCGGCTTCCGCACACGGAACAAATCCGGCCAGCGCTATTCAAGCCGGATTTCAAACGGTAACCATCCAATTTGACGAGAATGGAAATACAGATATGAATGACTTGAAAACCAAAGCAGAAGAAAACAAAGACCATCTGGCGGCTTTCATGATTACTTACCCTTCTACTCATGGTATATTCGAGGCCAATATTGTAGAAATGTGCCGGATTATTCATGAAACCGGCGGACAAGTTTATATGGACGGTGCAAATATGAATGCCCAGGTTGGTTTGACCAATCCCGGATGTATCGGCGCGGATGTATGCCATTTAAACCTCCACAAAACATTTGCGATTCCTCATGGCGGCGGCGGCCCCGGCGAAGGCCCTATTTGCGTAGCAAAACATTTAATCCCATTTCTGCCGGCACATCCGGAAAAAGACGACGCTAATTTGAATACAGTCGCTTCTTCTCCGTATGGAAGCGCCGGAATTTTGCCTATCACGTATGGATACATTCGTATGATGGGCGGCGAAGGCTTGAAATTAGCGACTAAAATAGCAATACTAAATGCAAACTATCTGGCCTCTCAGTTGGAAAACATTTACGGAATTGTTTATAAAGGAAACAATTCCCGCGTAGGACATGAATTAATTTTGGAATGTAGAAACATCAAATCATATTCGGGAATTGATGAAACAGATATTGCAAAACGATTGATAGACTTTGGTTTTCACGCTCCGACTCTTTCATTTCCAGTACACGGAACATTGATGATTGAGCCAACCGAAAGCGAAAGTTTAGCTGAACTGAATCGCTTCATTGAAGCAATGACAACGATTCGAGCAGAAATAGATGAAATTGTTCAAGAAAACGCCGATAGGGAAGATAATGTTTTGATCAACGCACCACACCCGCAATACGAAGTTTGTAATGACGAATGGAAACATCCGTATTCACGAACAAAAGCAGCTTTCCCTGCGGAATGGATCAAAGAAAATAAGTTTTGGGTCAATGTGGCAAGAGTAGATAATGCTTTCGGAGACAGAAATTTAGTAACTGTTTTATAGTTTTCCATTGATTGTTTACCATGGATAAAGAAGAGAAAACAAGGGAAACCGTCAGGTTGAAATTTACCGAATATTTAACCGCAAATAAATGCAGGAAAACGCCGGAAAGATATGCCATATTGGATCTTATCTATTCCAAACAGGGACATTTCAATATAGATAGTTTTTACGAAGCTATGAATGAACAAAATTTCAGAGTCAGCCGGGCAACTATTTATAATACCATACAACTTCTCTTAGATTGTAATCTGGTACACAAACATCAATTCGGACAAAATGTATCTTTTTATGAAAGAGCCTATAACAATGAATCCCATCATCATCTGATTTGTGCCGACTGCAATAAAGTACAGGAATACAAAGACGCCGAATTGAAAACATTTATTCAAAACAAGAAAATTAAACAATTTACGCCAACTAATTATAGTCTCAACTTTTATGGATTATGTAATAAATGTATTCGTAAAAAAGAAAAAGAAAAAAATAGAATGAATAATATTATTTCAACTAACAAATGAAACGGTAATTTTCTTATAAATTATTTTTGATTTTTGAGAAAAATACCTACCTTTGCAGTCACAAAATTAAAACGAGGTGTAGCGCAGTCCGGTTAGCGCACCTGCTTTGGGAGCAGGAGGTCCCAAGTTCGAATCTTGGTACCTCGACAATTTATAAAAAGCTGTAAACCTTAAAGTTATATATCTTTTAATTTATAATTCTGGGATGGGTGAAATCCCATAGCCGTCAGGTTAAGCGTTTTTTCAGAGTTTAATTTTCTGCATTACACACAAATATTATTTTTTAGAGAAAGGCCGCCCCCTCGTATTTCATGCCTCCGTATTGTAATGGGCCAACCGATTTTTATTTTTCTCAGCTTCCGGTTAAGCTAACTGTCCGGCAGCAGAGAAAACCGTATTTTCTTTT
>JAIRLY010000350.1 GCA_031259075.1 Dysgonamonadaceae bacterium
CGGGCCGCCAAACCGTCGCATACAGCCGGAACGTTATGCGAAACTTTTTTGCCACCCGCGCAACCTTGATATAGCCGAATAATCCGAAATCACGCAAGAAAAGAACCGCACAAATTCGGGCACGGCGGCATCCGTGCCGCCGCTTCGTAAAAAATAATTTTTCTCAAGTGTTTTTAAGACGATTTATAGTTTCAATGGTTTTAATAATACACCCATTTAAATCCTTTTTAATATCTGTCGCCCAAAAACGTAATATAGTCCAACCGGCGGTTTGGTAATACTCGTTTACTTCTTTATCGCGTTCAATATTGCGCCTTATTTTCTTTTGCCAAAAATCAGAATAAGATACTAATAATTCTTCCTGTGATGAAAAATGACGTTCCTTCCAATCATTACCGTGCCAGAAATCGCCGTCAATAAATACAGCAAGTTTATATTTTTTAATGGCAATATCAGGTTTACCAAACAATTTTTTTACATTTTTCCGGTAACGTATACCCCAATTCCATAAAGCCTTACGGAAAAACACTTCCGGCTTTGTATCGGAACTGCGTATATGGGACATACATTTACTGCGCTGTTCAGGCGTTAAAACGTCCATTATTTTTTAGCTTCATTGGAAAGATAATCAGAAACTGATTTTGCGATATACCAAAACATTACAGGTGGTATAGCGTTTCCTATTTGTTTATAAGAATCAAATTCGGAATCGGCAAATTCAAATGTATCGGGAAACGACTGAATTCGCGCCGCTTCTCTTGGTGTAAAACGGCGATATAATTCTTTTTCAGGATCAACAAGCAAAACGGGATCGCGTGAATTTAAACTTGTCTTTGCTAAATGGCTTGTAACGGTGAGGCATGGCTCTTCAAGATTTTGGGCAAGACCTCGTTTCATATTATTTTTTGCCTTTTTCAGTCCCAGCACGGCACGATCTGAAAAATAATATTTTTCGTCTTCTATATCAAGTTTAGGAACAGCAACTGAGAGCGGCACTTTATTATTTTCGGTTGTTTTTTGAGGGAATTTAAAATCACCTTTTATATTATGTATATCTTTACGAACCGCTACAATAATAATACGTTCCCTCTTTTGCGGAACGCCGTAGTCGGAGGCATTTATCAGCGAGGAAGTAGCCTTATATCCTTTTTTTTCAAATTCGGAAATAGCCGTATTAAATATTGAACCACCGTGAAGGGTTTTAAACCCTTTCACGTTTTCGGCAATGATTATTTTTGGCTGTTTTTCTTCCGCTACCTGCGCCATTTCTTTGTATAATTGCGCCCTATCATCAAATGGGTTTTTGGTGGGATTTACCGTGCTAAAAGATTGGCAGGGGAAACCGCCGACAAGAATATCACAGGCGGGTATAGTGGAATTATCCAATTCTTTTATATCCGCGCAGACGGCAGTACAGCCCTGAAAATTTTTTTTGTATGTCGCTACGGCTTTTTCGTCAATATCAGTCGCGTAAATAATTTCAAAAGGTAGTTTCTCATATTCCTGTTTATTATAGGTAAACCCGCCGAGAAGTCCCAAATCAGCGCCGCCGCACCCGCAGAACAGAGAAACAGCCTTATACATTTTGTCCTCCGATTAGGGCAGGAATAGTTGTGGAAACCGCCTTAGATGAAAAGTCTATTCTAAACGTGGTAGGAGTAACCCTGATAGTTCCGGTTTCCTTTTTATTGTAAACATCATCAATAACATAAACAACGACACCATTCCTGCAAAAATACACACGATAAATAGAATAATATTCTTTGTGCTGACAAGCCGCGTCCATTTCGTTCTTTGTTATATAGACAGTATCTTCCCAATTAACATCGTTTAGATCAGGAGCGGTTACACGTTTTGTTGTTTTTACTTCAATGTATTTTGCAAATTCCGGGTTTTGTACAAGAGGCAAGGCAACAACGGACTGAATGTCATACCCTAGCCCTTGAATTTTACCCAAATAAACAACCTTACCCGCAAGCCGTTTGTTAAATCCTTTAACACGTTTCTTTTCATAATTGAACACATAGCGTTCCCCTTCCTCGCCTATCTGCGCTTTATCAAGTCCTTCGGTATCTACAGCCGTCTCTTCTTCAGTTATAATGGGTATACCCAGCGCCTCGGCAGATGTTTTAAAAATATTGTCTCTATCGCCAACCAGAGCAAATTCAATCCCCCATTGAATCTCAAATTTCCGTCTTCCTTCTTTCGTTGATAAGTCAAAAGCATATACGTCAAACATCGGTTTAGCATTATAATATTTTGCTATAAATTCGACAGCATTCTTCTCGTTATTGTTTATATACACGGTATTATCATTTTCACTAATTATCAAATTGGCAAGCTCCAAGTAATTCAGTTGCTCGATAATATGCTGGTAATCATATGGCCGTTTCTTTCCCTGTGTTTTTATTTTCCGCTCCTTTGACACGGCTTTATCTTTAGCAATTTGGGCAATAACTTCATCGGGTATCGCTTTATCTTGCAATACATCAAGCGCATTTAGGACATAGTATCCTATATCGTCTTTCGTCAAAACTAAATGTGCCTCATCAGCGAGAAGCATGGTTTTCAGGACGTAAGCGCAGGGACGAATATTTATATTGTTATTGAGCTGTTCCTTGATAGTTTGTGGTTTTGACATTCCATTAGGAAATTGCATTTTATAGCAGAAATCCTTGAAAAATGCCGGTTGGTCGTTATCTTCAAGAAATTTACTTGTCCGTTCTGCGATATAGATTATATTGTCCTTTTCAAAATACATACCGAACAATTTACCAGCCGTTTCCGTCCTGTGGTTCGCAAGTGTTTTTAGCTTGAGATTTGGTAAATATTCACTTAATGCGGTATCAAACAAACGCGGAAAATCACTTGCTTTGCAAGGGCATATTTCATTGATAATATTGGCATACGTTGGCAACATATTATCCATCTCTCTCTGAGATTTCCCCCTGATAAGTTCACATCTGAATTGCTTCGTATGGTCATACATAAAATTTTTACCCTTTCCTTACAATAAAATATACTTTGTCAGCAATAACCTTTGCGAGCATGGGCGGCACGGCATTACCGACCTGCCGGAACTGCCTTGTTTTAATGCCGTAAAACACAAACGTATCGGGAAACGACTGTATACGCGCCGACTCGCGGACGGTAGGTACGCGGTTTTCTTTGTAATGAAAATGGTGGTTGTGTCCTGCGTCAATCGTAAAGCAGGGACGAGTGCTGTTCATTCGTGTCCATGCGATATGCACTTTCCGTGTTTCCCATAATTCTTTAGGCAATGTTTTGTAATTAC
>JAIRLY010000402.1 GCA_031259075.1 Dysgonamonadaceae bacterium
GAAGAATATTTGAAATGCCCTCCCGGAGCATGGTCAAAATTACGTTTTAACAATTGTTTTTCAATATTATTTCCAAAATAAGCTTCTGTTGTCGGACTGAAAGGAGAATAATATTCTTCGACCCAATTGAATCCGGAAGTCATTGCAGATAAATCACCTATTACACTCAAACGAGCTAAAGAATCATCTTTAAATTCAGGAAGAAAATCGGTAATGGGTTGATTCAGACTTTTAATGTATTTTTGTTCTATGGCTTTTCCTAAAAGCATAGTAGTGATAGATTTCGCCATGGAAAAAGAATTGGTGTGACTTTGGTCGGAGTAGTCGTCCCAATATTCTTCGTAAAGTAACCGACCTTCTTTAATAATCGCAAAACCAATCGTTTCGAACTCCTCCAATTCTTTTCGAAGTGTATCGGTAAGTTGAATTTGTCCGTATAGAGGATGAAACTCCCAATATTGAGGCGTACCCGCATGAATAACGTTATTGTCAAAATCGGAGTAATCGTCGATATTCGTTGTTTTATATCCTTTTAAGATGGTTTTTTGAACAGCCTTAAAAACATATCCATTTCCAGAGGCATAGATAATGATGCATGTTAATACAATGGCGCTCAAAAGAACTATTAATACGTTCAAAATAATTTTAGCTGATTTTCTCATGATAATAAAAATTTTTTTAGTTGAGAAGACAAATTTAGGAAATAAAAATGAAATTTTTCATCTATCTTTGTATTCTTAAAAATTATATTTACAAATTCTTGGAAAAGAAATTTGATTTTTCCTCCTTTTGGAAAAAGGTGCGATTTAAATATAAATTGTCTTTTTTGAATGAGAATACTCTTGAAGAAGTTTTTTCGTTCAGATTATCGTTATTATCAGGGGTATTGACTTTAGCGGGTTTTATTGTATTTTTAGTTGTGTTAACTTCGGCTGTTATTATTAACACTCCTATTCGTAATTATTTACCCGGATATTTGGATTCAGAAATACGTCAACAAATGATGGAGAATGCATTAAAAACGGATTCTTTAGAACAAGTAATAGATAATCAGTTGCAATATCTGAATAATATCAATGCCATATTGAGAGGAGACAGTCCTGTGGCTGATATTCCGGATCCTGATACAACGGTCGTTCGGATAGAATCTTTAAAAAAATCCGAAAAACTGACGGAATTTGTCCGCAATTTTGAGGAAGAAGAAAAATACAATCTGAATGTTTTAAATTCTTCAAGCGCGTTACCCGAAAATCTTATTTTTTATCGTCCGGTACGAGGGTTTATTTCCAGTCATTTTAATTTTCAGGAAAAACATTATGGAATAGATATTGCTTCAACACCGAAAGAAAGCGTTTTGGCAACGATGAAAGGCGTCGTAGTTTTTTCAGGGTTTGACGCTAATGGCGGTTATGTGATTCAAATACAACATTCCAGCGGTTTTGTTTCCGTTTATAAACACAACGCAATTCTTCTTAAAAAACAGGGAGATGAAGTAAATGCCGGAGAAGCCATCGCAATCGTGGGGAATACAGGAAATTTATCCAGCGGAACGCATCTCCATTTCGAATTATGGTATAAAGGAAAACCCCTTGATCCGGAAGAATTTATCGTATTTTAACATGAAAAAAAGGCAAATAGCAATATTAGGTTCAACCGGTTCGATAGGGACTCAAGCATTGGATGTGATCCGCCAACATCCCGAAATCTTTGAAGTATATGCTCTGACTGCTAACAATCAAGTGGAATTATTAATAGAACAAGCTCGTCGATTCGAACCGGAGATAGTGGTTATTGCTAACGAATCCAAATATATACAACTCAAAGAAGGGTTGAAAGATCTTCCGGTCAAAATATGGGCCGGTGCAGATGCCATATCGCAAATAGTTGAAGAGGAGCCTATTGACCTTGTACTTGCGGCGATGGTAGGTTATTCGGGTTTGAAACCGACTATTCAGGCCATCAAAGCCGGAAAAGCCATTGCTTTGGCAAATAAGGAAACATTGGTGATTGCCGGAGAATGGATTACAAAACTCGCTTTGGAATATAAAACGCCTGTTTTACCGGTTGATTCCGAACATTCGGCCATTTATCAATGTTTAGCAGGGGAAGAAAACAATCCGATAGACAAAATCATCCTGACTGCTTCAGGAGGCCCTTTTCGAAATTTTAGTTTGAAACAACTTCAACAAGTTACGAAAAATGAAGCCTTAAAACATCCTAATTGGAATATGGGCGCTAAAGTAACGATTGATTCTGCCAGTTTGATGAACAAAGGATTTGAAATGATAGAAGCCAAATGGTTGTTTGGAGTAAATCCCGAACAAATTCAGGTGTTGATTCATCCGCAATCCATCATTCATTCTATGGTACAATTCAAAGACACCTCTATCAAAGCGCAATTAGGACTGCCCGATATGCGGCTACCTATTCAATACGCTTTAGGATATCCGAAAAGATTAAAATCGGATTTTGAGAGTTTGGATTTCAATAAATTCAATACTTTGACGTTTGAACAGCCGGATACAACCAAATTTCGCAACCTGAATTTCGCTTTCGAAGCGATAAAACAAGGGGGAAATATGCCTTGTATTCTCAATGCAGCCAATGAAATTGTCGTTGCGGCTTTTTTACAAGACAAAATAGGATTTTTGGAAATGAGCGATATAATAGAAAAAGCGATGCAAACAATGGATTTCATTGCATTGCCTACTTACGAAGATTTTGTTGAAACAGATCATACAACGAGAAATAAAGTAATGAAAGAAATGAAAATGAAGAAATAAAAATATTTTTTACTTCTTTCTTATTTCATTTTTAATTAAAAAATTTATGGATACAATATTAATAAAAGCGTTGCAATTAATTTTAAGTTTATCTATTTTGGTAATTGTACATGAGTTCGGACATTTTTTGTTTGCCAAATTGTTTCATGTGCGAGTCGAAAAATTTTACTTATTCTTTAATCCTTGGTTTTCCTTATTCAAATTCAAGCCTCAAAAGAGTGAAACCGAATATGGGATCGGCTGGTTGCCTTTAGGCGGTTATGTGAAGATTTCCGGAATGATTGATGAAAGCATGGATAAAGAAGCATTGAAACAACCGCCTCAGCCTTGGGAGTTTCGGACAAAATCGGCAGGACAACGTTTGCTGATTATGTTGGGTGGAGTATTAATGAATTTTATTTTGGCATTTCTCATTTACTCCATGGTCGTTTTTAAATGGGGCGACAATTATATTCCCATCGACAAAACGCCTTTGTTTTTTAGTGAAGTAGCTCAACAAGCCGGTTTTCAGGATGGAGACATAATACTTGCGGCAGATGGTGAAAACCTGAAACAATACGACGACCTTGACCTATTTAAAATTATCGACGCCAACCAAGTGACGGTTCTTCGCGAAGAACAGGAGAAAGTGATAGATATACCAAGTGATTTCAAATTTCGGTTTCTTGCAGCTAAAACGATATTTGCCGACTTCATGCCGGCCCGGATAGATAGCTTGATACCGGGAGGCAATGCCGAACAAGCAGGATTGAAAGCAGGAGATAAAATTGTTTCTGTTGATGAAAAAGATATCAACTCGCTTAGCGCTCTGGTTTTGCAATTGAAAAAAAATAAAGATACTCGGATAGAATTAGGAATTATCAGAAATCAAGAAGAATTAAGCGTCGCCGTTCAGGTCGATAAGGAAGGGAAAATAGGATTCTCCACGTCGAAACCTGCGTATGTTCAGAAAGAATACAACTTTCTTGAATCGATACCAGCAGGTATTTCGTTCTGTATGAGGAAACTTTCTTCTTATGTTCTCAGTTTAAAACTACTTTTCACAAAAGCAGGATTGGAAAATATCGGCGGTTTTGGAGCTATTGGCAATCTTTTTCCTGCAAAATGGAATTGGAATGTATTTTGGAGTATGACGGCATTTCTCTCCATTATGTTGGGAGTTATGAATTTATTGCCTATTCCGGCTTTGGACGGAGGGCATGTTATGTTCCTGCTCTATGAAATAATAACCGGACGTCAACCCAACGAAAAATTAATGGAATATGCACAGGTAGCGGGTATGATTTTATTATTTGCCTTGTTGATTTATGCCAACGGAATGGATATTTTCAGGGCATTTTTCAAATAGTCTATTATTGGCTACCGAATACTTTTTGTGAAAATCAATGTAAAAAAAATATAATTACACTTTAGGCACTGTTTTATTATGACAAGAAACTTTTATTTTTTGTTTCTGATAAGTTTCGGACTTTGTACATCTCTTTTTGCTCAAAAAATCGTATGGAAAACCGGTCTTCATTCGTTTTTCGATAATACGGAATTTAGACATTCACTCGTTCAAAACTCCCAAACGATGGGAGGAATACATTTTGCTCCCGAAGTAGGATTAGATTGGAAAAACGGTCATCGCATCCTGGTAGGAATGAACCTGTTACATGAGTTGGGAAGTAACAAAATAATTGATTACATAGATCCTGTTGTTTATTACGAATACGAAAATAAAGGGTTTCGATTTTATATGGGCGCTGTTCCGCGTCAATTAGTATTGGATAAATATCCGCGGATGTTTTTTCAAGATTCCATAAAAAATTATCGTCCCACTTTGAATGGTTTTTTCTGGGAACATAAGCAAAAGGAGAATTACGCCAACATTTGGCTAGATTGGACAAGTAGACAAACCGAAAAACAACACGAATCGTTCTTTATGGGGTGGTCCGGAGAGTACAATCAGGGAATATTCTACGCACGGCATTTCGGATATATGTTTCATTTTGCCGGAATAATGAATCCGGAAATACCCGAAGCCGTTCACGACAACGGTTTGCTATTAACCTCTTTTGGTATTAACTTTGCACCCAAAACCGGTTTTGAAAAATTGGATCTCAATGCCGGATGGTCAATTGGGCTTGACCGCGACCGCGATATAGGCGTTTGGAATAAACCGCAAGGTTTACTTTCGGAATTAAAAGTGGAATATAAAGGATTGGGGATATTTAATACATATTATAAAGGAGAAAGTCAACAAATATTTTACAATGATCATAGTAACGATCTCTATTGGGGTGATCCTGTTTACCGCTCAACAGCGTACAATAGAAGTGATTTTTACATTTATTTTATTAAAACAAATATCGTAAAAGTGAAATTTATCTATTCTTTCCATTTTACAGAAGGACAAGTATATCACGAACAAGCATTTTATGCTACTTTCGATTTGAGTAATTTTAAAAACAAGAAAAATGAAAAGAGATATAAGTATTTGTGGGATAATTGGTTTTGATTGGAAACGGCTATTATATCTATTCCTGGTTATTTGGGTTGGCGTTAACTTTATTCAAGCGATTTTTACAGAAGTAATGAGCGATGAAGCCTATTATTTTTTGTACGGCGAAAATTTGGCGTGGGGTTATTTCGACCATCCGCCTCTGGTGGGATTGATGACATTCATTTCCAACTTGTTTTTTGGCGGCAATCTTTCCGTTCGTTTTATAACCGTTGTTCTCCAGTTTTTCACACTTCTCCTGGTTTGGAAAATCATTGCGGAAAAAACGCCTGAAATCGGAAAAGTGGTTTTGTTTTTCGTTATTGCCGCATCGTTAGTCATGTTTCAGACATACGGTTTCGTAACAACGCCCGATGCTCCTTTCTTATTTTTCACAGCTTTGTTTTTATTTTGTTACAAAAAATTTCTACAGGAAGAATCGTGGCATTATACATTTTTTCTTGCCGGTTCTATGGCTGGAATGATTTACAGCAAATATCATGCGGTTCTCATCATCGGATTTGTACTTTTGTCCAATCTACGATTGCTTTCCAACTACAAGATTTGGCTGGCCGGATTGCTGGCGCTCGGATTACTCGTTCCTCACATTTATTGGCAAATAACCAACGATTTCCCCAGTTTCAGATACCACTTAAGCGATAGAAGCAGCGGGTTCCGGTGGAAGTATTTTTTGGAATATCTTCCAAATCAACTTGCCGTTTTCAATCCCTTTACTTTTGGTGCAATCGTTTATATCTTTATCAAGTACAAACCTAAAGACATATTTGAAAAAGGCTTATATTTTTTGACGATCGGTTTTATTGTTTTCTTTTGGATAACAAGTTTCAGAGGACATGTCGAACCGCATTGGACGGTTGCCTGTTCCATTCCCATGCTTGTTTTACTTTATCGCCGCAGTTTGGAAAATAAAAAATTACTGCGTTATGTAAAAAAAGTAATCGCCCCGTCACTCTTTCTCATTTTATTGGCCCGTATTCTTTTGATTAGCGGTTTATTGCCTGAAAAACTGGGGTTTAGCGGAAAAAAAGAAAAGAATGGAATTATTCGTTCGATTGCAAATGAAATCCCTGTCATTTTTACGGGTTCTTTTCAAGGCGCTTCCAATTACCGCTTTTTTACAGGGAAAGAAGCATTTGTATTAAGCGCCATAACCGGGCGACAAACGCAATTCGATATTTGGAAAAAAGAATTGGATTATCAAGGAAAGCCGGTATTTATCTACCGGGGAAATAACAATAGTCCTTTTGACGGGTATTTCGCAAAAAATTTCCAATCGGTCAACCGGATACGAATCAATTTTACTTTAGCCGAAACGGAAGTACATCCGGGTGACACGCTCCGAATTTCTTTTGTGATGCATAACCCCACCGGTCAAGCTATTGACTTTCATCATCCGGAATTTCCGGTAAAATGCCAAGCTGCCTACAAAGTCGATGAGCGAAGAGGAAAATTAGATTATGCAAACTGTGAATTAAGCGCCCCCGTTGATATTCTTCCGGCAGGAGAAAGTATAAAAGGATATTTTACGACAATTGTTCCGGATTTAGCACCGGACAATTATCTCTTTTCCATCACTCTTGTCAACTCTATTTGTGCAGCCCGAAACAGTGAACCGGTTGAACTGAATATTGATTAAGAAATGATAGATAAATTTTTTGTCCTAAAATTTCTGAAGTTTTGTTCGGTCGGTTTTTCAGGAATGATTATTGATTTCGGAACAACTTGGTTGCTGAAAGAAAAAATAAAGATAAACAAGTTCATTGCAAATTCCTGCGGATTTGTTTTAGCGGCTTCTTCCAATTATATATGGAACCGGATCTGGACATTCAAAAGCCATAATGAACAGATTACGACTGAATTTCTGTCGTTTCTGGTTATTTCCCTACTGGGACTTGGACTGAATAACCTCGTTCTTTGGGTATTATCGGATAAATTAAAGCAAAATTTTTATCTTTCAAAAGTTTTTGCGATTGGAACGGTCACCTTGTGGAATTTTGGAATGAATTTTATTTTTACATTTTAAAATATGTTCCGGAAAACAAAATAAATAAATAAATAAATTGAGACGATTTTACGGAATAAAATCTAAACCGTAAGTATTTTTTGTCTTTGAGTTGTTACTTATGAATAATATTTAAATAAAAATCCATGAATACAAAAAACATTTTTTTCCAAAAAAGTATAAGAACCATCGTTCTACTTTTAGTTCTTTTTTTCGTAAGCGAAGCAAAAGCTTTGAATAACGAAATTTCTTTACAGAAAGACAATACGAAAGTTTATGTTTCACAACGACCCGAAGTAAAAGAGCGTCTTTTTCAGTCGATTGCCGTAGAAAAAAAGATAAAAGAAATATGTAAGCTTTTAAAAAATCCCAAACTTTCGTGGATGTTTTCCAATTGTTTTCCAAATACAATTGACACGACGGTTCATTATCGCATTTTAGACGGTACAGACGATACTTTCGTTTACACCGGCGATATTCATGCCATGTGGCTTCGCGATTCAGGCGCTCAAGTATTTCCTTATATCCGTTTGGCCAATGAAGATCCACTGTTAAAGAAAATGCTGGCCGGCGTCATCCGGCGGCAAACCAAATGTATTCTGTCGGATCCTTTTGCTAATGCTTTCAACGACGGTCCGGTGGGCGGAGAATGGCAAAACGACTTAACCGATATGAAACCCGAATTGCACGAACGCAAATGGGAGATAGACTCGCTGTGTTATGCCATTCGTCTGGCATACGAATATTGGAAAACGACCGGTGATACCGGCGTATTTACGGAAGAATGGGAACGCGCTATCGCATTGATCGTAAAAACATTTAAAGACCAACAACGTAAAAACGGATTGGGCGCTTACAATTTTCAGCGGGAAACGACACGAGCTTTGGATACCATGTCGAACGACGGTTGGGGACAACCGGTAAAACCGGTTGGTTTGATCGCCTCCGCTTTTCGTCCTTCCGACGATGCAACCACTTATCTGTTTTTAGTTCCTTCCAATTTTTTCGCCGTAACTTCTTTGCGGAAAGCCGCCGAAATTTTAACTGCGGTAAAAAAGAATACTACTTTAGCAACAGAATGTACGAATTTAGCTTCGGAAGTGGAAACCGCGTTGAAAGAATATGCCGTTTACAATCATCCGAAATTCGGAAAAATATACGCTTTCGAAGTAGATGGTTTTGGAAACCATGCCTTAATGGACGATGCGAATGTACCGAGTTTATTGGCAATGCCTTATTTAGGCGATGTGGACGTGAACGACCCGATTTATCAAAATACCCGCCGTTTTGTATGGAGTGAAAACAATCCGTATTTTTTCAAAGGGACAAAAGGCGAAGGAATAGGAGGCCCGCATATTGGCTACGATATGATTTGGCCGATGAGCATCATGATGCGTGCTTTTACCAGCCAAAATGATGATGAAATCAAAATTTGCGTGAAAATGTTGATGGATACCGACGCCAATACCGGTTTTATGCATGAATCGTTTCATAAAGAGGATCCTTTCAAATTTACCCGAAAATGGTTTGCTTGGCAAAATACTTTATTTGGCGAATTGATTATTACCTTGATTGATAAGGGGAAATTGGATTTGTTGAATAGTATTGAATAAGACTTTTTTTTGTGCAACAATAAAGGAGCATTTTTGTCATGAAAATCGGACAAAATTTGCTCCTTTTAACTTAATTCTGCCATGAAAAGAGAGTTGAAGAAAAGACTGTCTGATTAGCCTGTTCCGGCAAACATCTCCCAAGTCCATGTCTTTCTTTATAAACTGTTTATTTCTTCAACAAAGTCTGAATTTGCTTTTCCGCCTCTTCTTTCAATTGATTCGCTTTCTTTTGCGCTTCTTCTTTCAACTTGTTCGCACTGACTTCCGCCGCTTTCACAGCCACCGCTTTAGCCAAAGGATTAGACGTTTTGTTTGCTTCATCAATCAGTTTTTGACCTTGTTTTTCCGCTTCCGCAACCAATTTTTCGCCGGCTTCTTGAGCTGTCTTTCGAACTTTTTCTATTTCTTCGTTTATCTTCTTGTCGACTTGCTCAGACAGGGAACTTCCTTGTTCGTTTCCTCCTAAAACCGAACTTGCTAAATTACCTAACAACTGATCGGCTGCACTTTTGATATCCACACTAAACGCCGGCTTGGTAAAAGTACCGCCAATCTTTACATTGACATTCTTAAGGTAATTATTGGATAACTTATCTGTTAAATTCACTTTTGCAATATAATCAATGGATTGGTCCAAACCGGTAGTTCCTGAAAGATTCATCGTCCCGCTACCGAAATTAATATCAAAAGGTTTCGTTGCCACACGTCCGTCGCTAATTGAAAACGGTACTTTCAAATCCTTTACTTTCAAATCTTTCAAGGACTCATTTTTCAAAGCAGACGCTAACCCGTCCAATACTCCTACGCCTGTGACTTCCACATTGTTGGATTGCAATAAACCGCTTGCCGTCAGAGATGTAAAAACCGGCATAAAGCCTGTTCCCAACGCGGAACGGAATTTAAACTGTGTAGAATAATTACCAAACAAGTTTTCGAATATCGGCGCTAATTTTTGAATCGTGACAAACGTGGAAAATGTTTTGGAAAAAGAAGCATCTTTTATATTCAAGTCTAAAGACACTTCCGGTTGTTTGGGATTTTTCCCGGTATCGTAATAGCCCATTACATTTAAATTTCCATCTAAAGCATTCATAGACAAATTTTTCATCTCTACCCTACCCTCTTTGACAATCAGTTGACCTGTTACATTATTCATATTCAAATTGTCGAAAATAATTTGTTTGAAATTTCCATTTAAATTAAAACTTATATTTTTAGGAATTTCAATGATTTCCATAGAAGTAGAGTCAGAAGTAGAATCAGAAGTATTACTCATAAAATCGTTTAGATTCAAATAGTTGGAAGTTACATTTAATTTTCCTGTTAAAGTTTCATTTTTCATGAAATAAGAAATGAAATTTTCCAATTTTCCGGTAGCGGCAACATCATTTTTTCCGACTTGAACCAAAAAATCCGTTAAATCCACGTAACGAGGTGAAAATGAAAGATTAGCATTTTTTATTTGAATATCGTCGCTGTTTTCCGATCTAATCAGTAAATTTTTGATATTCAACGTTCCAAAAGCTTTAACTTTATCGTACTGTTCTTTTTCAATATATGACATCCGAGCGGCGAACGTCAGATTAGCATCCAAGATTCCGCTTAATTCCTTGTCTTCCAATGGATAAATTTCTTTAACCATCCCTAAATCCAAATGTCCGGCAGCAGACAAATCAATATTCGGATTACTTACCGGATCGCTTAGGTGCAATTTTAAATCGAAAGGATTTCCCGCCATTTCAAAATGAAATTTTGGAACATCAATGATCGTGTTATCTATCAACCCCCCTTTGTTGTGAATCCTTAGATCGGCATTGATATTCGTAATGGATTTAGGCATTGCGGGATATTGAAACATAGCATGAGCGATGTCCAATTTTACATCGAAAGCAGGCAAGATGGAATCTTTCATAATCCCTTGGGCAAACGCTTCTAAAGTAACTTCTCCGGCGGTTTTCAGGTCTTTGAAATCTTTGGCATAAATAGCCGGAATCATCGATAATACATCTTTGAATTGGGTAGCCGGAGCATTCAATTTCAAATCCATATCTATACTTTCATCTTCCAGCATAGCTATCCAACCGTCTATATTTGCCTTTATTTCATTTATTTGCACAATATTATCTGCAAGAATAAATTTCCGTTTTTGCAAATCGGCATCAATATCCATTTTTGCATTTACTGTTGCTTTCGATAAATAAGGAATTTGATCCATAACAAAAGTCAATGCTCCGGCCGTAAAATTTGTTTTAATAGTCGTTTCACCGGCTGTCAGATCTCCCGAAAGAACCAAGTCTAAATTGTTCAAAGCCACATTCATTTTACCTGCAAAATCATCGTAAAAAATATTTGCATCCTCAATACGCACTTTTTTCAACGACAATTTAAAATTACTTTCATCATTCGCTTCATTTTCATCATTCGCTTCTTCTTTCATAACGTCCCAATTTGCTTTTCCATCTTCCAAAACGATTGCATGCACTTTTGCTTTTTCTACATTCACTTTCGTGATTTCATATCCGGAATCACTCCACAAACTTTTGAGATTAACCGTCGCCGAAAGATTTTCGGCAAAGAAAAGTGTATCTCCTTCAAATTCATTTATTCCGGCCACATAAAAATTATCCAATGTAACGGAAGCATTTGGAAAACTCCGGAAAAAATTCAACCCTAAATGTTCAAAATCAACTTGAGCATTGATCGTTTTATTCAATTCGCTCTTTGCCATATTCAGAATCTTTCCTTTGAATACAAAAGGCAAAATAACC
>JAIRLY010000051.1 GCA_031259075.1 Dysgonamonadaceae bacterium
TTATTCCGATTGATGGGGCAATTTATAGAAGCGGAACAGCGTAGCGCCTTTGGGCGAGCCGACGCAGTGGTGATAACCGGAGATACGGTATTTGTCTTTGAGTTTAAACTTTCGGAAAACGCTACTGCGGAAGAAGCCTTGCGACAAATTGATGATAAAGGATACTTGATACCCTATTCTGCCGGAAACAAAAAATTGGTGAAAGTCGGCGTTGAATTCAGTAAAGAAGAGCGAGGTATAAGCCGATGGCTTGTAGATGGTTGTAGCATTTCAACAAACGCTACATAATAATCAGTAATACCAATGAAAAATATTATATTTTATAGAATAATTAATAAAAATATGAGATCTCTTAAATTTTATATCTTGTTTGCTTTTACATATATATTAGCAAGCATGAGTGTCAATGCGCAAGGCTTAAAAGTTTTCAAACTTCCTAACGAACTCAGCGTTTTTATCTGGGAAGATGAAACAACTCCTGATGTATTTGGAATGGTGGCCGTCAATGTAGGAGTCAAAGAAGACCCGGAAGAATATACCGGTTTGGCTCATTATTTAGAACATCTCTTGTTTAAAGGAACAGACAAAATCGGAACTTTGGATTGGGGAAAAGAAAAACCTGTTTACGAACAAATCATCGCCAAATACGACGAACTCGCTCAAACAATCGACCCGTTACAGCGGGAAGCAATATCCAAAGAAATCAATAACCTGACCAACGACGCTGCAAAATACAACTTGTCGAACGACTTTTCCTACCTGACGCAAGGAATGGGCGGGAAAAACCTCAATGCCGGAACAAGTTACGATTATACCGTTTATTTCAACTCTTTCCCTCCGGGAGAAATTTATAAATGGTTGGAATTAAATTCCGAACGATTAATTAATCCTGTATTCCGCAGTTTCCAACCGGAATTGGAAACCGTGTATGAGGAATACAACCAAGGACAAGACCAGCAAAATAGACAAGAAATGGATTTTGTCAGGAGTACCATTTTTTCAGGACATCCTTACGCTCGTTCTATTATCGGATTACCCGAACATCTAAAAAATCCGCAATTGAGTCAATTAAATAAATTCTATTACAATTGGTATGTTCCCGGAAATATGGCCCTGATATTAGTCGGAAATGTTAAAACGGCTGAGATACTGCCGATCATTAAAGAAAAATTCGGACGATTGGAGAACAGACCCGTTCCTGAAAGAAAACAATATCCCGAAACTCCGTTGAAAGATAGAAAAGAGGTCAGCGCCAAGTTATCACTTTATCCGCAAACCATCTTAGCATTTCCGTGCGCTCCTTTCGGTAGTGAAGATGAAGTCGCTTTAAAAATTTGCACCTCTATCCTGTCTAATGTCAGCCGTACCGGATTGATAGATAAATTAACACTCGATGGCGACCTGTTAGAGGGGGGAACTTATTCGCTGATAATGAAAGAAAGAGGAAACATCCTTGTGTACGCAGTTCCTTATTACGATATTAATCAACGTCGATTTGAATCGTTGAAATCAACGGAAAAAACACTCCTGAAAGAAATCAAAAAATTGCAAGAAGGAAAGTTCGATGAATGGCTGGTTCAATCCGTCAAAAGCGAAATGATCCGTACTTTCGATCTCCGGATGGAAACGCATTATAACATAGCCGAACAACTTGCCGAAACTTTTTGTTCCGGAAAAAGTATCGAAGATTTTTTAAACTATAAAGAGATCGTTGCTTCTATTTCTATCGAAAAAATTAAAGAAACGGCTAAAAAATATTTCCGTTCGAACTATTATGCCATTTTTATGAATGAAGGAAAACCATCGAAAGGAAAAGAACTGGAAAAACCTAAATATGACCCGATACAACCGGTTCGCGATGCAGAATCGGAATATGCAAAAGCTTTCCGTTTATTACCGACAAAATATACCGGCAAAACATACGCTAATATGGAAGAAGTAACAATCAAGCCGGTTAATGACCGTTCCAAACTGTTTTATACGGCTAACCCGGAAAACGACATCTTTACTCTGACAATAAAATTCGGTATCGGAACTGAAAAAATGCCTAAATTGGAATTGGCGGCCCAATTGATGAACAACGCCGGCATTATGGGACAAATGGACGCTCAAGCCGTAAAACAGGAATTTAGCAATCTGGGAGCTACTTGCCGGTATTGGGTGGACAACAGTTATCTTTATGTAACCATGAATGGTTTTGAATCGAATCTGGAAGCCTCCTGTAATTTATTAACTCGTCAGATATTATTACCACAGTTAGACGAAAAACAAATGAACAGTTTAAAAGGATCTTACATCCAACAACGACTAATTGAAAAAACATCCAATGAAATCCTCAGTAATGCGTTGCTGGGATATCTGCTGTATAAAGATAAATCGGAGTACATTGACCGACTCTCTTTAGAAGAAATCAACGAACTAACAATCAGCAATCTAACCGGCGAATTTCAACGGGCAACCGACTATGAAGCACAAATCCATTACGTAGGAATGTTTCCGGTAGACGACGTCTATAGTATTCTGAGTAAAAATTTGCCTTTAAAAGAAGGTGAAAAAGCCTCCTCTTCTCCGGAAATAAAAGACCGAATTGATTATAAAGAAAATACGGTTTTCTTCTTACCCCATAGCGACGCAAAACAAAGTACGATTTACTTTTATATAGAAGGAAATAATTATACAAGAGAAAAAGTCCCTTATATTCAGGCCTTTAATGAATATTTCAATGGCGGATTCAGCGGCTTGGTTCTACAGGAAATACGTGAATATCGTTCGTTAGCATATACTGCGGAAGGTTACTATATCACCCCTGCTATCGAAAACAAAAAAAGTTCTTTTATGGGATATTTAGGAACTCAAGCGGATAAAACCTTAGATGCTCTCGAAGTTTATATGGACTTATTAAACAATATGCCTCAATATCAAGACCGGATTACGAACGTTAAAAGCTTCCTGAAAGGAGCAGCATCCATGGAAAAACCGCATTATCGCAACGCAAGTCAAACATACGAACGTTGGAAGCTAAACGGTTATACAAAATCGCCGGCTGAAACGAATTTGCCGGTCATCAATAATCTGACTTTCGATGATATTGTCAATTTCTACAATGAAAACATCAAAGGACGTCCGGTAGCAATAGCTATTATAGGTAATCCCAAGATGATTGATGAAAAAGCATTGGCAAAATATGGTAAAATTATCAAATTGTCTAATTCTAAAATATTTGGTAACAAATAATTGCAAAACCAAATAACGTATCTGTTGTAAATTGCATAAATTTCATGTGATATAGTTTTGTCATTTATAGTATTATGAAAATAGCACAAATTATAGGAGATCTTGAAGAATTTGCTCCTTTAGCTTTACAGGATGATTTCGATAATGCCGGCCTTCAAGTTGGAGATGCATCTCAGAAAGTCAAGGGCGTCCTCTTATGTTTAGATGTAACCGAAGATGTGATTGACGAAGCATTGGAATTGGATTGTAACCTGATTATATCGCATCATCCGCTCCTTTTTAAGCCATTGCGAACACTTACAGGAAAAACTTACATCGAAAAATGTGTTATCAAAGCTTGTAAAAACGATCTCGTCATCTATTCGGCTCATACCAATCTGGATAATGTTTGGGGAGGCGTAAATTTCCGTCTGGCCGAAAAAATCGGGTTACAAAACATAAGGATATTGAAACCTCAAAAAGACAGATTGTTAAAATTAGCGACATTTGTTCCTATAGAACATGCTGAGACAGTGAGAAATGCCTTGTATAAAGCAGGTGCAGGCAATATAGGTGATTATGATTCATGCAGTTTTAATTCTATCGGAGAAGGACGTTTTAGAGCGAAAGAAAATACTCAACCTTTTGCAGGCGAAATAGGCGAACTTCATACGGAAAAAGAAATCCGTATCGAAACGATCCTCCCCGCATACAAGAAAGATGCGGTATTGCGTGCTTTATTCATTTCGCATCCGTATGAAGAACCGGCTTATGATTTTTATCCATTGGTCAATTCATGGGATCGGGTTGGCGCAGGAATTGTAGGTGAATTGCCGGCAGAAGAAGAGGAGGAATTGTTCCTGCAAAGAATAAAATCTATTTTTCAATTGGATAGCCTGAAACATTCTCCTTTCACGGGAAAAAAGATTCAAGAAGTAGCTCTTTGTGGCGGCAGTGGAGCATTCCTCATTCAAGATGCTATAAATTACGGCGCAGATGTATTCTTGACGGGAGAAGCCCGGTATAACGATTATTACAATGTGGAAGACCGGATTCTTTTGGCTGTTTTAGGACATTATGAATCAGAGCATTGCACAAAAGAAATATTTTTTGATATAATCTCAAAAAAAATACCTAACTTTGCCATTCATTTTTCGAATGTGAATACAAATCCTGTAAATTACATGTAATATCAAAATATGGCAAAAAAAGAACAAAAAGCACAATTAAAGGAAAAGCGAGTCGTTTCTCCAAAAGAAATCGCCGAAAATATCAAAACGCCAATCATAGAGGCAGTTGAAAACACTGATTTATCCGTTGAACAAAAATTGCAAAATCTTTATCAGCTTCAATTGATACTGTCGGAAATTGATAAAATAAAAACGCTTCGCGGAGAACTTCCGTTTGAAGTACAAGATTTAGAAGACGAAGTCGCCGGTCTACATACCCGTATTCATAATTTCCAATCGGATGTAAAAGAACTCGAATCTACTATTGGAAAACAAAGAATTAAAATTACCGATGCCAATGCGTTGATCGGAAAGTTTCAATCCCAGTTGGATAATGTTCGTAACAATCGCGAGTTTGACAGTTTATCCAAAGAAATTGAATATCAAGGTTTGGAAATAGAATTGGCGGAAAAACATATTCGTGAATTTACTCACGAATTAAAAGTCCTTGCCGACGAAATTGAAAAATGCAAACACCTTTATACCGAACGTCAAGCCGACTTAAAATCCAAAAAAGAGGAATTGGATGAAATTATCTCCGAAACGAAAATCCAAGAAGAACAAATGCGGGAAAAAGCCAAACAACTTGAAGCGACGATTGAAGCGCGTTTATTAGCCGCTTTCAAACGTATTCGTAAGAGTGCCAGAAACGGTTTGGCTGTCGTTTATATACAACGGGACGCTTGTGGCGGTTGTTTTAATAAAATTCCACCTCAGAGACAATTGGATATTAAATTACGAAAAAAGACTATTGTTTGCGAACATTGCGGACGAATTATCATTGACCCCGCATTAGCCGCAAATATCGAATAAAAGCCAAAAAGTAAAAGTACTTCTATTCGTTATGCACCCTTTAGAATTATTTATATATTGCCCAAAATGCGGATCTGTTCATTTTGTTGTAAATAATTGTAAATCGAAAAAATGTGAAAATTGCGGATTTGTTTACTATTTCAACCCTTCTTCGTCCGTAGCGGTATTCATACTTGATAAAGAAGAACGATTATTAGTCGCTTGTCGCGCCAAAGAACCCGCAAAAGGTACATTCGATTTGCCGGGTGGTTTTGTTGATTTGTACGAATCGGCGGAAGAGGCTATTATACGCGAAGTCAAAGAAGAAACAGGTTTAGAAATTGATAATCTTGAATATTTATTTTCTCTCCCTAATATTTATCCTTATTCCGGCATGAATATTCACACCGTTGATTTGTTTTATCAATCCAAAATCACAAATACAGTGCCTCTTTATCCTCAAGATGATGTGGAAGCGCTCTATTGGATAGACAAAACTGAAATCAAACCGGAATTATTCGGACTGACCTCCATTCGCAAAGCCATTGAAATCTGGCTTGAATAAAACGGAAAAAGCTTTCTACAACCTGTAATTTTTTCACTTTTTATTTTTTATTTTAAAAAATCTCACTATTTTTGTGTGGTTTTTAAATATAAATAACAGATTTTTATAAAGAAACAGAAATTATTTTTTAACATTACATATTAATTAAGAAAGCGTTAGCTTATATTCTTG
>JAIRLY010000087.1 GCA_031259075.1 Dysgonamonadaceae bacterium
CTGTCGCCATAATGAGGCGACCATGTAGCTTTCGTGCCTTCGCCCTTTCACGCCTTCGTGCTTTCGCCCTTCGGGGCAGTGACGTCCTGAAAGGACGTGATTTTCATAACCGCAGGTCAACGACCTGCGGAACGAACGAACTCCGCGCACCCGCTGCCTGAAAGGCAGGACGTCAGTCTTACAGAAAGTAACGTTCATCGATATCAATACCGCTGTCTATCAGAAACCGGTGGTATTCTTCTTCAAAACCGATGTCCTGCCTTTTCAGGCAGCGGTTGCGCGGAGTCCGTTCGTTCCGCAGGTCGTTGACCTGCGGTTATGAAAGTTGCGTCCTTTCAGGCCGCCGTAACGACCTTTCGTGCTTTCGCGCTTTCGTGCTTTTGCCCCCAATGAAGCGAAGCGATTGGGGGTTATTCATATTGAAAGCTTCCGGCTTTCCTTTTTTTGTCTTCTATCCAAGCTAATTCTAAGGTAGAAGGAAAACAATAATTTTATACGAAAATAAACTAAAAGTTAAAAACTAAAAACTAAGAGTTAGGCTTGTATTGCTCGGTAGAATTTCCATTTTAATCCGAATTCAGGTTAATAATCTGAGTTCGGGCTAAGCAAGGATTTTATTTATACACCGGCTCGTGAAAATTAGAAAGTATAAGGAAACAACAATTACAATTTACCTTCGTTTGCGTATGAATAAAAATTTCCGTCGCAGACAATCAGATGATCTATCAGGTTTATATCCAATAATTTGGTTCCTTCTCTTATTCTTCGAGTAATCAAATCATCTTGCTGACTGGGAAATATATTTCCGGAAGGATGATTGTGGCAGAGGACGATTCCGGATGATAAACGTATAAGCGCTTCTCTGTAAATTAGTTTAGTATCTACAATTGTTTCTGAAACTCCTCCTTGGCTGATTTTTAACTTGCCGGTTATTTTATGTGCTCTGTTTAGAAAAAGTATCCAAAATTCTTCATAATGCAAATCGCACAGTATCGGATGAAAATATTCGTAAATGTCTTTGCTGGATTTGATTTTTTCTCTGTTCAGAATTTCTTCCGCTTTTCTTCGTTTGCCTAATTCAAGAGCGGCCACAATACTGACCGCTTTTGCTTCGCCAATTCCTTTGAAATTGTTTATCAGATGTCTAACGGAAAACTTACTTAGTTGGTTAATGTTATTGTCTGCCGCCTGAAGGATGCGTTGAGACAATTGCACTACCGATTCGTCTTTATTTCCCGATCCGATAATAATTGCTAATAATTCGGTATTGCTCAAAGAATTTGTTCCTTTTAGAAGGAGTTTTTCGCGCGGCCGGTCTTCGGGCGACCAATCTTTTACAGTTTGTTTGATTTGTTCGGGCATAATGAAAGAGGTTTGGAAATAAGTTACAGATTAAGGAATACGATGCAGAGTGCACGGCAGAAAACCGTGTACTCTGTATTTGTTATTTTGCTCTTTCTACATAAGATCCGTTGCGTGTATCAACTTTAATTTTTTCACCTTCGTTGATAAAAAGGGGAACACGGACCGTTGCGCCTGTTTCTACCGTAGCAGGCTTGGTAGCATTGGTTGCCGTATCTCCTTTTACTCCCGGTTCGGTGTAAGTAATTGTTAAAACCACATGAGTAGGAAGTTCGGCGAATAAAATGGTTTCCGAATCGGCGTGAACAACTACTTCCGCCATGTCGCCTTCTTTGAGAAAATCCACTCCGGTTATGTTTTCTTTTGCAATGGAAACCTGTTCAAAGGTTTCGTTATTCATAAAATTGTAACCCATATCATCTTGATATAGAAATTGATATGGTCTTCTTTCGATACGCACTTCATCTACTTTGACCCCGGCGTTGAACGTTTTGTCGATTACCCGGCCGGTAGTCACATTTTTAAGTTTAGTACGAACGAAAGCCGGTCCTTTGCCCGGTTTAACATGTAAAAATTCTACAATATAAAAGTATTGTCCGTCAATATCCAGACACATACCATTCTTGAAATCAGCAGTACTTGCCATACGTATTTGATAAATATTTAAGTATTAATTTTTTATTTTATGCAAAGATAGTGATTTTTTCCAAAATCCCCCCTCTCTTTCAGAATTTTACGAAAAAGCAAACTTAAATGGGTAACGACATAGAAATGAGCGAAGTGCGCTTGTTTGCTACGTTTTGCATTGTTTCAAATAACTCATTACAAAGGTAATTATTTTCTTTCAGATATACAAAAAGTTAAACATTTCAATTTGCAAGCCAAACTTTGAAAATGTATCTTATTGATACTTAAATCATTGTCTATTTATTCTTTTTGTAAAACACCGAAAAAAAGTTAAACAAAAGATTAAATACATTGAAATACAAATAGTTAATAAATATTTTTTTCATTAAATTAAGATAATCAAAAAAATATTTTGAAATGTTATTTATCTGTTTCAGAAATAGTTTGTACATTTGCAGTTCTAATTCTGACACACCAGTACCTCCTCTTAGTAAGAAGTGGAACTCAACCCGCAAAATAAATATTTTTTGACAGGCGAATTTTTAGGGGGAAAGTTGTATCTCTGCACTCTGATAAACAGGAAAAGAAATGGAAGAAGGTAAACTGTTGGACAAAAAATCATTGCGTTTTCTGAAAAGGAAAAACACCGACTGGGACGAATTGGCGAAAGGCTGTATTGCGTTTGCCAATTCTCATGGTGGCTTCGTATTGATTGGTGTTGAAGATGATGCAGTATTACCGACCAAAAATCAAACGATTGAAGACAAATCAGTTACCGAAATTATTCATAAAAAGATTTCAGAACGAGCTATCAATGTTACTGTTGCAGTTTCGGTTGCAACAGAATCAAACAAAGCGGAATATCAAAGTAGCCGTGATACGCAACGTCAATTCACTTGCTTCAACAACAGAATTTATGTTTGTAAATAACGATTACTTTGAAACTTAGATTGAACGCCTTTCCAAAAAGTTGAGCGAGATAGAAAAGGACTTGAAATTGCAACTTCGGAGTAATTCCTTTTTTTCATCATAACAACATTTTGTAAAATAAAATATTATGCGCACATTTGTAATCGAATAAAAAGCCAATTAAAGTTTTTTATTCGAGACATATAAAAATAGCGTATTAGTTATTTATTCTTGTTTGCAATTTCCACAGCAGGCTCGCAAGAGCTGATAAATCGAGAATAAGTTAGCGAAACGCCGTGGAACGATTTGCCAGATTATAGGCATGGAAACCTGCAAACAGACAGGAAGTTCCACGCTATTTCTATGCTATATATTGAAGTTTTATTATTAATAATTATTTAATATTCAAATTTTTATGAATGTATTTTTGAAAAGAGCAAGCCTGAACGCCAAAAGAGAGGCAATGGAGTCAGAGACCATTCAAAACAATGGGGTTAGTCGAAAGTACCTGAAAACGAGTAGGAAAAATATAAATCTAACATTCTGAAATCTATGTATCTATTTTTTGACACAGAAACAACAGGATTACCAAGAAATTGGAAAGCCCCAGCAACAGATGTAAATAATTGGCCAAGA
>JAIRLY010000107.1 GCA_031259075.1 Dysgonamonadaceae bacterium
TATGTTAAAGTCCGATATACAATGGTCGCCTCACAGGCAATACAAATCAAAAACCGAATGGGAGCCTATCGGTTTCTTTTCCGACTGTTTATGCAACAGCATTCGTTTTGATTTGATGCTTGGCTTTTTCAGTTCTTCGGCTATTCGTACATTGTCGGACGGTTTCGCGCTGTTTCTTTTCAACGGCGGAACGATGCGGCTTATTATCAACAATATTCTTTCGGCACAGGACAAAGACATTATTATTGCAGGCAGCAAAGACAATTCGACCGTTCCGTTTGATTTAACCAATATTGAAAAATTGCGCGACATTTTGTCAGAGAAAGATAAACATTTTTTTGAGTGCCTTTCGTGGCTGATTGCTAACAAACGCATTGAAGTAAAGATTATTGCCAATAAAAACGAACAGGGTATTGCTCACACAAAAGAGGGCATTTTTTCAGACGGACAAAATTTTGTCGGTTTTAACGGCTCTTGCAATTTTACTCAAACCGCTTTGATTGGAAACAAAGAAAGCATTTTTGTTTCCTGTGATTGGGACAGTGAAACAGACAACAACAGGGTAAAATATTCTATTGAAGAATTTGAAAGAACATTTTCGGGCAAAGATGATGCGGTAAATTATGTTGAGCCGTCAGAGATAATTACTAATATTGAAAAAAACTTTGGAAATAAAAGCATTGATGAACTGCTTGAACAGGAAGAACGGTTATTTTTCAACGAAAATAAAGTTGTTCGACCCTCTATAAAAAAGGCAATGGATAAAGCCAAAAAGCAGGTTGAGAAAATAATCGAAAAAGTAAAAGAAGAAGATACAAAGCCGAAATTTCCGTATCCGTCAGGTGCAAGAGAATATCAACAAATTGCATTTGAGAATTGGAAAAACAACAAACAGCAAGGCTTGTTTGCAATGGCAACAGGAACAGGAAAAACAATAACTTCGTTGAATTGTCTGCTTGAAATATACAAGAAAGTTGGTTACTATAAGGCACTTATTCTTGTGCCGACAATTACCCTTGTAAATCAATGGGAAAGTGAGTGCCGGAAATTTAACTTTGCGGCAATAATAAAAGTTTGTTCAAAAAGTCCGCGTTGGAAAAACGACATTGCAGGAATATTGTTGCAGGAACGACTTCGCCCAACCGAGCAAGTGTCGTTCATTGTAATTGCTACTTATGCCTCATTTTCAAGACAGAATATTTTTGCAGAATTAAATCAACTGCCTGTTAAAACATTGCTCATTGCAGACGAGTGCCACAATATGGGGTCGGCTACAATGCTAAAACTTTTGCCGAAAGTAAATTGCAAACGCCGCATAGGACTGTCTGCAACCCCGGAACGACAATTTGACGAAGAAAGCAACCTCAAACTATTCTCATTTTTCAATAGCGGAAACGGTTACACTTATGAATACTCAATGCAAGAGGCAATAAATAAAGGTGTTTTGTGCCGTTATTACTACTATCCGCACTTGGTTTCTTTAACCGATTCCGAAATGCAAGAGTATATGAAACTGTCCGAGAAAATCTCAAAATATTACAATAGTAATTCAGACCGTTTCAAAAACGACCCAATTTTAACTGCTTTGTTATTAGCCCGCAAACGCATAATACATAAGGCATTTAATAAAGTTTCGGTTTTCAATGAAATTTTGCAAGAGCATTACAACCGAAAGCATAATTTGAAATATACACTTGTGTATGTTCCCGAAGGAAACGACCCGAATGATTATTTTGAAACCGATTTTTATTCTGATAAAGATGAAACGGAAACCGATAACGATGCAGTTCATTTGATTGATGTTTTCACAAAGGCAGTCAGAGATATTGACAACCGAACAACCGTGAGACAATTTATTTCGGGCATTGCAGAGCGGGACGAAATTTTGGAACAGTTTGCAAAAGGCGATATTGATGTGCTTATTTCAATGAAATGCCTTGATGAAGGTATTGATGTACCAAGAGCAGAATTAGCAATATTCTGCGCAAGTACAGGAAATCCACGACAATTTGTTCAGCGGCGCGGTAGAATTTTACGACAGCACCCTGACAAACAATTTGCCTGTATTCACGATTTGGTTGTAATTCCCGAAGTGAATTCCAACAGCGACAATTACGCAATGGAACGCAGTATGTTGAAAAAAGAATTGGAAAGAGTAAATAATTTTGCCTTGCTGTCCGAAAACAGTTCGCACACGCTTGATGTGCTATTAGATACAATGAATCATTATAACTTAAATTTATATCACAATGAATAACGAAGATAAAATGTTGCAATTAGTCTTGTCAGACAACAATTTAAGTTCGTTTTACGAATATAATGCCGAAGATTATCAAAGTATTTCAGATGCTTTACTGTCAGACAATCCTGTTGTTGTGGCTGTTGCTAAAATCATTATCGGAATTAGCGGAAATTCCGATAAAGGCATTCAAAAGGAAGTTTACAACGAAGTATTTAACTATCTAAACTGTAATATGCTATGAACATTAAAGAAATTACAATAGAAAATTTCAGATGTTACTGCGGTACACATACAGTCAAGTTCAATGACGGCTTAGCGCTTTTTGTCGGCGATAACGGCGATGGCAAAACAACATTTTTTGAAGCATTGGAGTGGCTGTTCGACACTTCAAAGCAGAACATGGATTATCGCCTTGTTTCCGAAAAGAAAATATCAGAATTACCTGAATTTGAAAGCGATATTCTGCGAGTTTCAATGACTTTTGAACACGATGGCGAAAAAATCGTTGAAAAATCTTTTTCATTTAAAAAGAATCCGAATAACGAAATCCGAACAGAAAATTTTCAATACAAGGGTTGGTATAATAATGGTACGGAACGGGTTCGAATATACGGAGGAAAATTGTTGGATTGCTGCTTTGAAGCGGCTATTCGAAAGTATTGCTTATTTAAAGGCGAAGAAAACCTTAATGTTTTCAATAACCCCGATGCCTTGAACTACTTGATTGAAACTTTCTCAAATATCCGCCAATTTGACCCTTATTACACAGGCGATGAAGATAATCCGGGCTTTACTGATTTTGCAGAAAACCAATCAAACAAAGCGTACACAAAAGCGATGAAATCGGACAAGCAAAACTCGCAGCAGGAAAAAGAATTAAGCTTAAAATTGGATATATTACGAAAGAAATTAAGCAATATCCGGCAACGCCTGAAAACAAATAGAGATAACGCAAACAACTATTCAAGCAAATTAAACGAGATTGAAAACAGCAAAGAGGCAAGTACGCTGTTGAAAGATATAAATGAACGTCTCAAATCGTTAAACGAAAAGAAATCTAAAGTTGAAGAACATATCAACGAGAATTACACCATAAAACTGCTTGATGACATGTGGATATTGTGTGGCTTTTCGCAATTTTTCAAAGAATATCAGGAAAAAGTCAATGTTTTCAGCAAAGAAAAACGGCAATTGGAGGACGAAGACAAAAAACAAAAAGGAAAACAGGAGGCATACCGGGAGATTGGCAAAAGCATTAAAGACGGTTTTATTCCCCTTTCAATCTATATTCCCGATGAAAATACGATGAAGGAAATGATTGAAGAAGAAGTTTGTAAAGTTTGCGGGCGTGAAGCAAAACAAGGTACTGACGCTTATAATTTTATGGTTGATAAATTAAATGAATTGTTCAAAAGCCAACAGCCCAAAGATAAAAAAGAGGAAATACCGCTTTTCCCCAATAATTATGCCAAAGAACTTGAACAAAAAAGTATCAGTTTGGGATACACTCAAGAGGAATTTAATAATCAAATTACTAAAATTAAAGAGGTCATTGAATTTAACGAAGCAAGAAAAGCAGATGTAAAAAGGATTCAGGAAAGTATTGATATAGAAGAAGAAAATAAGAAAAAATTATTGTCACAAAACGATACTTTTACAGAAGAACAACTGCAAAATGCTTACGAAAACATAAAAAATTGGTTTGATTACAGGAATGAAGCCGAGAAACAAATTATCATACTGGAAAAAGAAGAAAAAGAAATTACAAATGAATTGGCTGATGTTCAAAAAGATTATGATAATTTGGCGAAAACTTCAGTTGCAAGCACGTACAGCAAAGTGCATACGGTTTTCAGTAAAATTCAGAACGCGTTTAAGTACGCTAAAGAAAAGAATACGCGCGATTTCCTTTCTCTTTTGGAAGAAAAATCCAATCAGTATTTAGGAAAACTCAATATTGAAGGTTTTTATGGTATAATCCGCATTATCAAAACGCCTGACGGCTTGGCAAGAATTGTGTTACAGGATAGGAATGACGTCTTTGTTGCAAGTCCTAATCAAGCATTGAAAACGACAATGTACATGTCGGTTTTGTTTGCCGTTTCGGAACTGACAACCATAAAGCGCGAAAATGATTATCCGCTTATTTTTGATGCTCCTACAAGTTCGTTTGCCTCACAAAAGGAGAGTGATTTTTTCAATGTAATTGCCAGCATTAAAAAGCAATGTATCATTTTCTCAAAAAGTTTCCTAACCGATAACGGTACATTGGATTCTACAAAAACAGATTCGTTACATTGTGCGATTTATCGCATGGAAAAGAAAAAACCATTCGATAAGTTGGATTTGTCAACCGTTCAAACAATTATCACACCCATAAAATAGAGAAAAATATGGCAGCAGAAAATTTATATGATGTATGGGCAAAAAGAAACCCAAAATGGGAAACCCGCTTTGAAGAAATCATTCGCCAATTTACCGATTATGGCGTTGGTTCTTCCGAATTAACGTCCGCAAGAGGTAAAATGCTCGGCGCTGGTTACGAACTCTATATTTACGCTTTATTTGTCGGGCTTTACGCCAATAAAAAACGAGAATTGACGGGCGAAACCAAAACATTCGGACAGCCAATTCAATATTGGGGAAATTTGGAAAACAGAAAATCCCGCAAAGCATATCCACGATTAAGAGAGTACATTTTTACTGCACTACTCGCTAAAACCGACTTGGATTTGATTGCACTTGAAAAAGGTAATATAACCGATAGCCAAGCCGTTGACATGCTGAAAGTCACAATGGAGCAATATGCCAACTACGGCTTTTATACGATCGATGAAAAATTAAAAAACAATCCAAACGGTTTTTACAAAAACACAGGTTTTTTGAATATGATTTTGGATTTGTCAGTTCCGCCGTCTTATAACAGTGATGTAGAGATCGAAGAATTATAAATAATTGGGAAATATATGTCCGAACAACAAAACATAGAATACACTTCCTCCCGGCATTGTTCCGCTGAAATATCAGTATGGAAAATTGAAGAAAACAAACCCTCATTCTAATACAGTCACAGTTATGCAAAATTCGAAGCCCGTTTTATATATTTTTTCAGGATTGCCCGGAGCCGGAAAATCAACGCTCGCTAAATATTTAGCGAAAAAAATCAATGCTGTTTACATACGAATTGATACGATAGAGCAGGTACTTAGAGATTTATGCAACATCAATGTACAGGGGGAAGGTTACAGGTTGGCATATAGAATTGTCGAAGACAATTTAAAAATTGGAAACAGCGTTGTTTCCGACCAGTGTAACTCCGTGAAATTAACCCGCGAAGAATGGAAAAATGTTGCACTGAAAAATAATTGCGAATATATAAACATAGAAATTTTATGTTCAAATAAAATGGAGCATAAACGCAGGATAGAAAACCGGGAAACAGAGGTGGAAAATCTAAAATTACC